>CAJCIQ010000061.1 GCA_903970475.1 Beijerinckiaceae bacterium | reverse complement strand
TGGAATTTTGCCGGCAGACAAAATGACCTGGAAGGATTCGGCAGTCCCAGAGATGGAAACTGGATCAGTGGTATTCCCCTTATAGACAAAGCCTTATATGGACCCAGGCCACCAGACAGTATATCCACTCACCACAAAGGTTACAATCCACTCTACTGCCTCCCCCTGATGTTAGGTTTGCTGGGATGCTTTGTTCAATGGAAGAAAAACAAAACCAACTGGATAGTGGTGGCTACCCTATTCTTTTTTACAGGCATCGCCATCATTCTCTATCTCAATCAACCCGGGGACCAACCCAGAGAAAGAGACTATGCCTATGTAGGTAGCTTTTATGCTTTTTGTATATGGATTGGGCTGGGCGTAATCCTGGTAGGACACGCGGCCCGAAAGCTAACGCGGCTCCATTGGTCTATTCCAGCTGCCACGCTGGTATGCCTGTTGGCTGTCCCAGTACTGATGGCTATTAAAGAATGGGATGACCACGATAGAAGCCAGAAAACCTTAGCCCTATCCCTGGCCACCGATTACCTGGAGAGCTGTGCTCCCAACGCCATTTTATTTACGTTTGGAGACAACGATACCTTTCCCCTATGGTATGCCCAGGAAGCCATGCATATCCGTCGGGACGTAAGGGTCATCAACACCAGTCTGTTGAATATGGATTGGTATATCGATCAACTACGCAGGGCTATCAACCAAAGTGCACCCATTGACCCCCTATGGACCGCTCAACAGATAGCTGGTGAGCGCAGGGATGTATTGGGATATACCCCTGTCCAGACCCCTGATTCCTGTTTGGACCTGGAAAACATGATGCGCCAGGTCGGACGCTCCGATTCCCTGAATGCATCCTTTATACCTTTTCCATCTTGTCTGGTCAGCCTTCCCGTCGATACGGCCCTGGTAAGGCAGAATGGAACCATCCATGCTGGAGATAGCGCTGAAAAAGAAATTCGATTTGCCATACCCAAGCACTACCTGGTTAAATCAGACGCCATTATCCTCAATATCATCGCCACCACGCATTGGAGACGCCCGATTTATTTTACAGATTCCTATGAAGGCCTGGGATTCTCCCCATATCTCAGACAAGATGGGCTTACCTATAGGCTTATTCCCTTAAGGAACAAGCCCATTAATCAGCCGTGGATGACCGATAAGCTCCTTCATGTTTTCACTTTTGGGAACGCAGGGAAATCAGGGGTATATTATGACGAAGAAAACCGGCGCAACCTGCTGTTTATCCGGGAAGCCTATATTGATCTGGCCGATAATCTCTTGGATTCCGGGCGGACCTCGGAAGCCCGCCAAGTCCTGGAAACCTGCGACAAAGGAATTTCCAGCCAAAATATGCCCTACGGGATGTGCAGTCGTTATGGCAATGAACAAAACCAAGCCTCCCTTCGTTTTGCCCAGGCTGCCTATAGATCCGGCGACACAGTCCTAGCCCGGAAAGTGGCTGCTGACCTGAAAAAAGATTGTATTCAACAAGTGCAATACTATCAAAGCCTACCGAAATCCCATAGATTACCTGGAAGCTACCTCGGTAATGAACTATCCACCGCTCAACAAATCCTGGACAAGTTGGGCAAGATCCCCCTGCTATAGGGCCTGGATGGGCGCTGCCCTAAACCCCCATTTTTTTAATTGCCCCGAATGGCCGAAATTTAGGGTCTGAATAGATAAGGAGGGGATATGATCGGATACCAATTTGGCAAATATGACCCCAACAGCCAGGGGAAGACAACCTTCGAACAACTGCTGGATATCTTCCTGCAGCTCATTACCTACACTAGTGGAGATGTAAGCGAAGCACTCAATTGGCTCACCCAATTGGATAAAGAATACGGCCTGACCGATGACCAGTACGGCCTGGGCGACTTCATTGATGAATTGAAGGAAAAAGGATACCTGGAGGATAACAAAGTGGATGGATCCATCCATATTACATCCAAATCAGAAAAAAGTATCCGACAAAGATCTCTGGAAGAAATCTTTGGCAAACTCAAAAAAAGCAAACAGGGTAATCACCAAACTTTCAAACCCGGAGGGGGGGATGAACTTAATCCGGATACCCGTCCCTACCAATTTGGGGATACCATAGAACAAATCGACTTTACTAACAGCATCCGAAATGCTCAGATCAATCATGGCCTGGACAATTTCCGCATGCAGGAGGACGACCTGGAAATAAGGGAAACCGACTTCAAGACCCAGACCTCAACGGTATTGATGATCGACATTTCCCATTCCATGATCTTATATGGTGAAGACAGGATTACCCCTGCTAAAAAAGTGGCCATGGCCCTCAGTGAGCTGATCACCACCAAGTATCCTAAGGATACGATTGACATCGTGGTGTTTGGTAACGATGCCTGGCCTGTGGAAATCAAAGACTTACCCTACCTGCAGGTAGGGCCCTACCATACCAATACCGTGGCGGGTTTGGAACTGGCCATGGATATTTTGAGAAGAAGAAGAAATCCCAATAAGCAAATCTTCATGATTACGGATGGTAAACCCACCTGTCTGAAGATTGGGCGCAAATACTACAAAAACAGTTTTGGCCTGGACCGGAAAATAACGGCCCGTTGCCTGAACCTGGCTGCCCAATGCAAAAAGCTGAAGATTTCTATCACCACCTTCATGATCGCCTCTGACCCTTACCTGCAAAGGTTCGTGCAGGAATTTACCGAAACCAATAACGGGAAGGCCTTCTTTGCTTCCCTGGATCACCTGGGATCTTTTATCTTCCAGGATTTTGAAAGCGGCAAAAGGAAAACCGTATATTAAAGCAAAGACACACATGAGCAGTCCAAACATTCACACGCTGGGAGCATTAAGAAAGAGTGGATATACCTATAAAAGTGTAAAAGAAGAAATTCGTCAAAACCTCATTCATAAACTTCAACATAAAGAACCTACTTTTCCAGGCATCATCGGTTACGAAGACACGGTCATTCCTGAAACAGAAAGGGCTATCCTATCCAGGCATAATATCTTATTTCTTGGGCTAAGGGGGCAGGCTAAAACGCGTATGGCCCGTCAAATGATAGAACTCCTGGATGAATATATCCCTATCGTAACAGGCAGCGTCATCAACGACAATCCTTTGGCCCCCATTAGCCGCTATGCGCTGGAACTGGTTGCTGAAAAAGGAGACGATACGCCTGTTTCCTGGATACACCGCAGCCAAAGATATGGAGAGAAACTGGCTACCCCTGACGTAACCGTGGCTGACCTGATCGGAGATATAGACCCCATCAAGGCAGCCAACCTCCGCCTGAACCTCGATGACGAAAAGGTACTGCACTATGGCATCATCCCCCGCAGCAACCGGGGCATATTTGTCATCAACGAATTACCCGACCTCCAGGCCCGCATCCAGGTCTCTTTGTTCAACATCCTACAGGAAGGAGATATTCAAATCAGGGGCTTCAAACTGCGCATGGAATTGGATATGCTATTTGTCTTTACAGCCAACCCGGAGGACTATACCAATCGCGGCTCTATCGTTACCCCTTTGAAGGACAGGATAGAAAGCCAGATCCTGACCCACTATCCCAAAACCGTGGATGCTTCCATGCTCATCACTGCCCAGGAAGCCGATATACATCCGGATCAAGCCAGCCGCATTGAGGTAAGTGATCTGGTCAAAAGGCTGATAGAACAAGTGTCTTTCGAAGCCAGGAACAACGAATACGTAGATAAGAAAAGCGGCGTTTCTGCCCGGTTGACCATAGCCGCTTACGAAAACGCCCTCAGTTCTGCGGAGCGAAGGGCCATCCTCAACAACGAGAAACAAACCTTTGTCTGGATTGGGGACCTGGTCGGCATCATCCCTTCCATCACCGGAAAAATCGAACTTGTCTACGAAGGAGAGCAGGAAGGTCCTTATCAGGTAGCTTATAACCTGGTGGAAAAAGCCATACGCAGTGTTTTTGTCCTCTACTTCCCTAACCCTGAACAGCTCAAAAAGAAAAAAGGCAAGGACGATCAGGGAGAAGCCGCCAATCCATTCAGGTCCATCATCACCTGGTTTGACAGGGGACATCAGCTCAACCTGTTCGCCGACATGACCGACCAAGCCAGGATCAATCAGTTATACCAAGTGGACGGCTTGCATGCTTTGGTCAAAAAATTCTTCAAACACGCTAATGAAAAGGAAGCAGCCCTGCTCATGGAGTTCGTACTCCACGGTCTAAGCGCTTATTCCCTGATCTCTAAAAAGGTGATTGACGGAAAAATAGAGTTTAAAGACCTCATGGGCTCCATGCTTAACTTCAACAGCAAGGCCGGGGGATACGAAGAGGATGCGGATTTGAATGAGGAAGATTTTTAGCCCTGTAAGCTTCGTTCATGTTTCTATTTCTCATACCCTTCATCATCATTGCAGCAATGCTTTTCAGCATTCGTTTTTATGCAGGGATTTGCAGGAAAATAGGAATACAGCATTAGATAGTGTTTCCGGATCGAGCCTGGATTATCTATTCTGGAAAGCACCCAAAAAAGACAGGTATCCTGAATTATATAAAAATCCTCATTTCTATGCAGAGTGGGTTGCCTATAAAGCCTATAGGCGCTTCTACCTGGTTGGCTTTATCATACTACTGCTGTTTGCCATGTTTGCCATTCTAGCTATCATTTTTGCCACCTTTTTCATGGGCGATCCATACAAGCCGCCCATTCTTAAATAATATTCACTTCCCTTTCGAGGGTCACACCAAACTTTTTTTGTACACTTTCCAGGATTTCCTGACTAAGATCATATATCTCTTTGCCCGTAGCGTTCCCATAATTTACCAGTACCAAAGCTTGGCGTTCATGCACGCCAGCATCCCCCTTACGGTAGCCTTTCCAGCCGCATTGCTCGATTAGCCAGCCCGCGGCCAGCTTCATAGGAGCACCCGCATCTCCGGCTACGTCTTCCGCCTCTCCCTGGTCCCCGCTCACGGAGCTCAGATAAGGTTCCTGCTCCGCAGGATAGGCGGGCATGCCCGGATGAGCGGCGGAAAGCTTGGCAAACGCAGCCGCACTCACCACTGGGTTTTTGAAAAAACTCCCCGCATTGCCAATCTTTGCGGGATCCGGTAACTTTGAGCTTCGGATGTTGATAACAGCGTCGCTGATGGCCTTTACACTCAGGTCCTTGACACCCATGCGCTCCAACTCCTGTTCGATGGCGCCGTAAGTAGTGTTGAAGATGGGCGCCCGCCGCAAACGAAAGGTGACATTGAGTATGACAAACTGGTCTTTACATTTATTTTTAAACACGCTCTCCCGGTAACCAAAAGCACAATCGTTCAGGGAAAAAGCCTGCAAAGCCCCATCCCCCAAATGATAAGCCTCCAGCTCCTGGAAAACCTCTTTGATCTCCATCCCATAAGCCCCGATGTTCTGCATGGGACTGGCCCCCACACAACCGGGGATAAGCGATAAGTTTTCAACCCCTCCGAGATCCTGGCGGATGCAATGCTGCACAAAGCGATGCCAGTTTTCCCCTGCCCCTACCTTTATGTACACATAGTTATCATCTTCGGCAATCGTCTCTATCCCCATGACCTCGTTTTTCAACACCAGTCCATCAAAGTCCTGGGTAAACAGGATATTGCTGCCCCCACCGAGTATCAGGCGATGTCCATCGGGATAAGCCGCCAGTATTTCGGCCAGGGAATCCTGGTCCTGAAAGGTAGCAAGCTGACGGGCCTGGACGTTGATGCCAAACGTATGTAAGGCTTTGAGCGAAACGTTGGATTGTATGGTCATCATTCAAAGATTATAAACAATAATTGAGCCGTTGCCACACCAGGCCTAAGCCGGATCAACATCCGGCACGATCACCAGGCTCCTGTACCTTTTATCCTGGTGCATCATCGCTTCCGCCTGCCGGATAGCTTGTTTGCTCTTTTGTATCATATGCCCATCCCTGGGTAATTTGATCAGCAGTTCCATCAGGTATTGATTGCGCACCCGCTGTACCACCGGCGCTGCCGGTCCAGTCATATAAGCCCCGAACTCCCCCCGAAGAACAGCGGCAAATGTCTCTGCGCCCTCCATCACGGTAGGTTCCAGTTTATGCCGGAAAGTAATCCGGATCAAACGGGAATAAGGCGGATATCCAAATTGTTGACGGGACTGGATCTCATAATCGTACATGGCCTTGTAATCATGGGCCTGAACAAATTGCAGCACCGGATGTTTTGTATCAGAAACCTGTATCATGACCGTTCCCGTCTCTGTGCGCCTGCCGGCCCTACCGCTAACCTGCTCCATTAATTGGTAAGCCCTTTCATGCACCCGGAAGTCTGCAAAGTGGAGCATACTGTCGGCATCTAAAATACCTACCAGGTCCACGTGTTCAAAATCCAACCCTTTCACCACCATTTGGGTTCCTACCAGAATATCTATGCGTTTGTCTTCAAACTGTTTGATCAATTGTTCATGGGCTGTTTTGCCCCGGACCGTATCGAGGTCCATACGGGCCACCCGGCTTAAGGGAAACGTTTCCTGCAACACTTCCTCTACCCTTTCCGTGCCAAAACTCTTTTGGGTAAAGTTATGGCCTCCACAGGCAGGACAGGTGTATAAAATGGGGTAAGAAGTGCCGCAATAGTGACATTGCCATTTATGGGCCTGCTTATGAAAAGTCAGGGTCACCGCACAATTGCGGCATTCCGGAATCCAACCGCAACTGTTACAAACCTGGTATGGGGTATATCCACGACGATTTTGAAAAAGGATTACCTGCCTGTCCCTTTCTATGGTCTGGTTAATAGCCTCTTTTAAATCCGGGGACAATAAAACTTTACCCTTATCCTCCCGCACCACCTTACGGGTATCCACCAGACTTATAGGCGGCAGCCTTACCCCCCCAAACCTTTCGGTGAGGGTAACCAAGCCATATTTGCCCTGAAGGGCGTTATAATAACTCTCAATGGAGGGGGTAGCACTGCCCAACAATACTTGGGCCGAGTGCAGGTGCGCGTAATAGATGGCTGTATCCCGGGCATGGTAACGGGGTGCAGGCTCCTGTTGCTTAAAGGAAGCATCGTGTTCCTCGTCCACAATGACCAGCCCTAAATCCTTAAAGGGAAGCAACAAGGAAGAGCGGGCGCCCAATACCGCCTTTATCTCCCCGTTTTTTACCTTGTTCCAGATCTCCACCCGCTCATTCTGGTTGAATTTAGAATGGTAGATGGCTATGTATCCTCCAAAATGTTTCTGCAACCTCCGGATCACCTGGGCGGTCAGCGCTATTTCCGGAAGCAGGTATAATATCTGTTTGCCCTGGCGCAAATAAGCTTCTATGAGTTTTATATAAACCAATGTTTTGCCACTGGAGGTAATTCCGTGAAGCAAGCAAACGGGCTTCTCTGCGAAATGCGTTTCCACTTCAGCGAGGGCTTTTTCCTGGGCCTCAGACAGGGTGAAATCTATCTGGATGGATTTAGGCAGATACTGGAGCCTGTCTACCTGTCTTTGCTCAATGAACAAAACCTTTTTATCCGATAAGCCCTTTAGTTGGGCCGAACTCGCCCCTGACTTTTGCAGCAATTCTTTTTGGGTGACGATCCCCTGGGTTTTGAACAGGTGCAGGTAAGCCAGTAACAGCTCCAGCTGCTTGGGGCCCTTGCTCCAATTATTCATCAGGTCCGCCAGCTTTTCTTCGGCATCATATTCCGGATTGAGGATCACATACTTTTCCTGCCTGACCTTATAGGTATCCTGGAGGGCCTCCCATACAAGGGCCACCCCTTTATCGATCAGTGATTTAACGACAGGATAGACATGGGTAGCATCCAGCAATTGCTGAATTTCGGCCATCCTCAATTCCTTTTTGATCAATAACCCTTCTGCCACTACGTACTCTTCGTTGTCCAGGTCAGTGAAGTCATCCCCGTAAGTATCATTAAACAACAGGATGGACGCTGAACTAAGTTTGAAGTGAGCGGGTAAAGCAGCCGCCATGACCTCTCCTTCAGAGCACATGTAATAATCCGCCATCCAGGCCCATAAGGCCAACTGCCGGGCATGCACAATAGGCCATTGGTCGATGATACCTTCTATGGGTTTGGGAAGAAAAGCTTCTGGTTTGTCCCGGTGCAATTGCTTGACGATCCCAGCGTATTTCTTGTTCTTTAAAGACACTTCCACCCTTCCTCCGACCCCGACTTTGGGCAGTAAATGGTCTGGGATGGACCAGGTGTAATTTCTGGGAAGCGCTAATGGTATGATGATTTCTGCGTACAAACGGCACCGTCCGGTTTAGACTGCAATATCGCTTAGTTTGGCTATATAATAAAAGAAGACCACCACCCGGAGGTGGCAGTCTTGCACTTGTTGTTATGAGAGAAAACTACTACTTTATCAATAGCCCGGCAGGTACACTACCCTGAGCAGAGGGGAAGGGGAACCTCAGTAGCTTGGCTACGGTAGGCGCTATATCCCTAAGGCTCATTTGGGTAATCAAGCCCCCCTTTTTGATTCCAGGACCGGCGGCTATAAAACCTGTCCTGATCCCGTGGAAGTCTAAGGGGAAATACCCATGGGTTCCACCTTTTCCCGGACGGATGGCATCACCGGAGACATCATTCCCAAATGATGCACCGTTTTCTCCACTAAGGGCCAGCGCCACTTCCGGATTACCTCCGATTTTACCTATTTCAGCCCTGTCCACGATCCGGAAATAAGCCTTGGCTGAGTCTGGTAATCCGTTCAACAAAGCCTTTACCTGAGCCAGGGTTTGCTGATCCGTGGGGTCTTTCAGGTAGAGATAGGTGGAACCTCCGGCCGAATTGAACTGGGCCTTCCAATCTCCAGATTTTGCATCATTTAGTAACCCCGCTTGTTTCAACCATACATTGGGGTCCACATTGTGGGTTACGTCCATGAATCCATGGTCTCCGGTGACAATCAATACCGTGTTTTTCCATATCCCTGCCTTCTTCAATGCATCCATGATATAACCAACGGCGCTGTCCGCATCGCTAATGGCCACCTTCACCATATCTCCCTGTCTGCCTACGGTATGTTCTGCATGGTCTACCGAAAACAGGTGGACCGTCATGAGATTGGGTTGATCCTTGGCGATAACATAAGCCGCTATCTTACCCACGTTTTCATCTTTGCCATAGTTAATCCGGTCTGCACCACCAAAAACTTCCTGCTTAAGGGAATCCACAAAGCCTAACGGTTTGGAATACTGTTCCCTTACCTTTTCTCCCAAACTTCCAATGTCAGGAATGTTATAGGTAACAGGGGCATCCGCAGAAACCGGCCAGAACAGGGAGGAGACTTTCAGTCCTTTGGCCCTGGCCGCTGCCCATATGGTTTCGGAGTGGATAGAACTATCGTTCCAGTAAATTTTACCGGTAGACACCTCGGGTTCAAACACCGCATTATAGTAGACCCCATGCGTGGCAGGTTGTACCCCTGTCACAATGGTGGTGTGGGAAGGATAAGTCACCGAAGGAAAAACAGAGTTTACTTCGAGTGCATGGGTGCCTTCTTTTACCAGTTCCTGCAAATGCAAGGTGTGCCAGGAAGTATCTTCATAAAAGTCAGGCCTGAAACCATCGATGGTTACGATGATCACGTGCTGGGCTTTTTGCGCAATGGCAGTACCCGTGATAAATAGCGCTAGTATTAAGAAGCTTATACGAATCATTGCCACTTTGGATTTTGCTGCAAGTTAGGATTCAACTGCAACTCAGAATAAGGAATAGGATACACGTACATATAGGATGTATCAAAGGTCCTGGGCACATTATCCAACCAATGCATTTCTCCATAAGTACCGTTAGCCAGGATCTGAGGATTGACCCCATTGCTGGTGGTAGGCGCTACGTTGATATAAGTAATGGAACTAACTAGGTTGGCGGGAGCCGTATTTTCGTAGAAATACACGTCAGGGATTCCGTCATTATTGAGATCAATCGGTGTATTCAGGGTGGGGACATACATACCATTCCAGGTTTGCTCCAACAACTGACCCTTATACCAGCGAACCAAGTCATAAAAACGGAACCCTTCCAGGGCCAGTTCTATACCCCTTTCCCTTCGGATTTCCATTATGGCTGGGCTGGTTACATCGTTAAAATAATGTTGCTGCATGTAGGGGTCTACCGTTGTAGGAAGAGTGGTCAGACCACCGGTGATACCAGCCCTGGCCCTCAGTGCCCCAATGGTAGCTGCCCAGTCTGCGTTCGTGATTTGTCCCAATTCCGCTCTGGCTTCCGCATAGTTCAACAGGATCTCTGCATAACGCATCAGACAGATAGAGTTGGTGTTATTGGCACCATTGTCATAGTATTCATCATCCAGGCACCATTTGATGGGCTGATACCCGGTATAGGTATAGGAAAAAACAGGGGGAGCTGCTACGGTCTGCCCGTTGTCTGTCCTGGTATACCCGGGGGTACGGATGGTTTGACTCAAACGCAGGTCCCTGTTTTGGGTTTCATGCGCAAAGGTCATGGTATCATATCCTGGGGTACCGGTAAAAGGGGTACCATTAATGTTTAGGTAGGTATTGATGAAGGTACGGGTAAAGCTGAACCGGTCTCCGTAAGTGGCGCTGGTAAAGAACCAGTTGGCGTCGTTGAGTACAGCCAGCGACTGGGAAGCCACGTCAGACAGCATCACTTCCTGGGCAATGGGTGAGGGGCTGATGAACAGCGAGCGATAAGAAGAAGCCAAGCTACCTCCTGAATACAAGCTGTAACCGCCGCTATCCATAACTGCTTTAGCAGCGTTGGCGGAAACCTGTAGCCAATAGTTGGCAGAATCGGTCAGGCCATATTTCTTCTGATACTCTTCAAAGGTGCCTTCAAATAAAGCCACCCTGGACAAAAGTCCATATGCTACCCATTTGGTGATCTGGCTGGCCGTAGGATCTGTTTTCAGGGCAATATTGTTACAGGCATATTGCAGGTCTGCCACCACAGAGTCCATGATCAGGACCCTGGACTGGCGGGGACCGTAGAGGGCAGCAGAATCACTCGGATCCAGAGGGGTATTGATCCACGGTACGTTGCCATAACGCTGCACCATACCGAAGTAGAAATAGGCCCTGAAGAATTTGGCCAGACCCATGAAATTGGCTTTATCCGTAGCATCTACCGGAGAGGTAGCCAGCCCACTGATAAAGAAGTTGATATTACGGAGTGCCGTCCAGCTCCAGCCACTGGTAACCCTGGAGTTATAAGCTCCTGAGTCAAGGAAGGTAGGGCAGGAAGATTGGGCGCCAAAATCACTCAGATCAGCGTCCAATTTATAGATGGAACTGATGGAAGGCAAACCGTTATCGTAAAATGAATTGGCGTATAGCTGCAACCCAGCTACAGAACCAAAGATAGCTTGTTGATTAGCGGTGGATTGGGGCACCTGGTTGAGTTGTTTTGTACAGCCTCCCAACATACCTGCCAGCAGTAAACCAGCGCTCCAACGTTTGAATTGAATTTTCATCCCTGTGTATTTAATGCTAGTGATCATGTTAATTTAAAAGGACAAAGACATGCCTATGGAAGTGCTCTTCAGAATAGGATAGTTATTGGCATTGCCAGAACTACTACTACCCGTCAGGATGACGTCCGATTGACCAATACTTTCCGGATCGATATTATGGGTCAGCTTGAACATCGGGGTATAGGTCCAGAGATTTTCACCGGACAGGTAAATCCTGGCTGCGGTAAATCCTGTTTTCTTAATCAGACGCAAGGGCAGGTTATATCCTACTTGCAGGTTCTTCAGCCTTATATAAGCTACGTTCTGGAGGTATTTGGTCTGAGGGACAGCCAGCTCACCGGGGTTTCCGGCCTGGGCTACGTAACCACGGTAGCGGGGGAAGTAAGCATTGGGGTTATTCGGTTCCCAGATCTTACCCAACTGGTAAGTCATCAGGTATTCGTAAGGGCGGTTGTACTGACCCCAGAACTCGTCGTCCTGAGCGCCAGGCCACCATTGTTCCTTACCTACACCCTGGAAGAAGGCACTGAAGAAAAAGTTGTTCCAATCGGCTCCCAGCTTCATACCGAAAGCATAACGGGGCGTGGAGTTACCGATGATCTTCATATCCCCGGGATTGGTTGCCGTATTGGCCCCGTTGTTGATCACACCCAGGTGATTGATGTCTTTGAATTTAATGTCTCCTGGCAGCCATTGCCCTGAAGTAGAAGCGTAGAAATATTTCTGAGCAGCAGAGGCAGTCGCAAGGTTTTCCGCTGTCATATACCCGTCATTGACAAAGCCCCAGATCTCACCCATCTTCATACCCGGATAGTAGTCCGTAAGGGATTTGGTGGTGTTGTCATACTCCGTAATGTGGGAAGAATAGTCAGACATCCAAAAGCCGATATTGTAATGCAGGGGCTTGGAGGCCACCCTGAACTCATCCCTCCAGGAAATGGAAGCTTCCCATCCACGGGTAACCATGTCGGCGTAGTTACCGTAAGGAACGGTGGTACCAAAGACAGCAGGCAAGGTCTTTCCTACGGTGAACATATTATCCGTATTGCGGGTAAATACGTCTCCCGTAAAGGACAGGCGGCTGTTGAGGAAGGCGGCGTCCAACCCTAAGTCTTTGGTGGTAGCCCGCTCCCAGGTCAACCCATTGGGTAATACGTTCGGTTGGCTGGTTTCCTGAGGGCGGATTCCGTTGAGGATAAAGCCAGACTCCTGGATAGCGTAGTTCTCCTGGAACAAGTAAGAAGCGATGCTGCCATTACCCAAGGAGCCATAAGACCCCCTCAGCTTCAGGTCAGAGACCGCACTACGATCCACATGCCAGAAAGATTCCTTGGAAATCCTCCATCCGGCTGAACCGCTGGGGAAAAAAGCATACCGTTGATTGGAAGGGAACTTG
The DNA here is from genome assembly GCA_903970475.1 of Beijerinckiaceae bacterium. Classification (GTDB taxonomy): domain Bacteria; phylum Bacteroidota; class Bacteroidia; order Chitinophagales; family Chitinophagaceae; genus Dinghuibacter. Next base: position 3,332 of record CAJCIQ010000061.1, on the reverse strand, counting down.
CTGGATCCGTCATAGCGTCCATCGAATTCCACCAGGTAACGGTCTTTATAGGCATAGTTTAAACGCGAGAACCCACCCAGGATAGCCCATTTCTCATAACCACCCGCCGTGGTGATATTGGGTCCCTGTGCGAGGCTGATGTCCGTAGCACTGCTGTACACCAATCCATTTCTTTCTGTGTTCAGCGCGTTGAATACAGACTGCTCATAGTTATATCCCACCAAGGCTTTGAAGTAATGGTCTTTCCCAAAGTTGGTTTCATACTGGCCATATACGTTGGTAGCGATATAATTACGGGTATTGTAGTTTTCACGAATATCGTTGGTGCTGGTGCCCACGTAGTCAATCACACCAGGCGCCGGGCTATAGGGCACAGGTACCTGAATTTCCTTTACGGTAGAGTCTGTGTTCTCAAAAGTGAAGTCTCCTTTGATCTGCAATTTGTCATGGAAGAACCGGGCAGTGAAGGCAGCCGTGTTACGGATCACATCATCATTAAAGTCCAGACCGTTTTTTCCATAATAAAAGTCACCGACCGTATAAGCCGCAGAATAGGTCAAGGTCCCATCAGGATTCAGTAGCATGGAAGAAGGGTGGGCTTCATCAGCCATGTTCCTCCATATGCCCCCACCTTCGCCAACGTTCTCCGGGTTATGGTAGAACCGGCTGGAGAATTGCATGTTGTCGTTGATGGTCAACCAAGAGGTAACGTCTACGCTTCCTTTGGCCGTCAGGTTATACATATGGTACTTGTCAGAATTGTAACGGAACAAACCATCCTGACCATAGTAACGACCGGTCACATAGAAAGTGGCTTTTTCACTACCCCCGGATACAGACAAATTCTGATCGATGGCATTCGTATGGTCCTTATAGAGGATGTCATACCAATTGGTATTGCCATAGTATACATAGTTTCCATTCACCACTTGTACCTTGGGTAAATTAGGATTGGCATTCACCTGGGCATATTCCTGCATGTATGCAGCAGAAAAAGGCTGGGTTTTATTGATGTTCTGAGGCGTCTGTGAATAGTTATTCCAGGCAGACCAGGCAGAATCAAAATAGCTGGCGTAGGTATAACCATTGGAAACAATGGAAGGGACAGTAGTGGGCTTTTTGAAAGCGTAATCAGCAGAATAAGTAACCTGCGTCTTACCCTTCCTGGGGGTCTTAGTGGTGATCAATACCACACCGAATGCAGCACGTGCACCGTATATAGCTGAAGAAGAGGCGTCTTTAAGCACCGTCACCGAAGCAATGTCATTCGGGTTGAGCAAGCTGGGATCACCTTCTATTCCATCGATGAGGACCAGAGAGGCTCCGCCACCGGCTCCGATAGAGGTAGTCCCCCTGACGTTATAAGTCGGAGATTGCAGCGGTTTACCATCCTGCATCGTCAGGTTAAGATTGGGAATGGCGCCTTCAAGTCCTTGCGTGATGTTGGGCAGGGAGCGGTTTTCAAATACTTCCCCACTTACCTGTGACACGGCCCCGGTAAGGTTGGCTTTTCTTTGTGTACCATAACCGACGACCACCACCTCGTTGAGCTGGCCGGCCGTTTCTTTGAGGCGCACAATGATGGATATCGTTGCGCCACCTTTAACATCATAACCCCTCAAAGTCTGGGATTCAAAACCCACCCCGGAAAAGGCAAAACTATAGCGCCCGCTCGCAGGTAATTTGGTAAACGTAAATACGCCCCCGGTATCCGTAGAGGTACCAGAGGTCAGTCCAGAACTAAGATTAGTCGCGACAACAGAAATGCCGTTCAAAGGCCTTCCAGCCTCTGAACGAACAATCCCGTTGACCGCACCCGTCACCGATACCTGAGCGCGCAGCTGTTGTAGTAGAGCGCTGCCGCAAAGAACCAGGACGCAAAGCAACATTCTTTGCCAGTCAATTTTAGCGAGAGAGTTGGTTCTCATTTTAATTGTTTTCTTTTTTTGTATAGCTTTTTTTAAGCATGACTTTCCCGATCGGCGTTTTAACACCGATAAATTATTACGCTGCCAGGCCACAGCCGCGTCATTCACCTTCGACTTTGCGCGCCCGCAAGATTCACCTCCGGTTATTTGTAACCGTAAGAATCACTTCCAACGTTTTTCACCGGCATTTCAATCGTTTACCTCCGGCAATGCGTTCCCGTAAGAATCACTTCCAGCGTTTTTGCACCGGCATTTCAATCGTTTGACAGTAAGTTTGAGAGAGGAATTATTTCCGGATTACATAACCGTATTTTGAACGGCTGACAGTTAAGTGGTTAAGCAGGGCAATGTCCTGTAGGATTTCCTCCAGGGAATCACGTCGGTCGAGTTTTCCGATAAGGTACATGGATCGGATCTGAGATGCTGAATATTGGATATTAACACTATATATAGCAGAGAGTTGATCGAATACGGTCCCCAGGTCCTGGTTGTTAAACATATACCAGTTGTCCAATCCCACTTGTCTGATCTCTGGTAAGGTAATATGACCATTATGTTTGACATCAAACTTATCAACAGACATGTGTCCACTGGTCTTATCAAATACCACTTCCTGCCCTGGCATCAGATAACAAGTCTGAGCAAGATGGGTAATTCCTTCGGTAGCTACCATCACCTTTCCTGTAAATAATTGTACGATGATGTCAGGTTGCGTACTGTCCGCCAGTACCTCAAAGGAAGTCCCCAGCGCCGTAGTGGCTATGCCGGAACTGTGCACCACAAAAGGTCTGTCTTTGTCTTTGGCCGCGATGAAAAAAGCATTTCCATTCACGCGCACATCCCTGGTATCATACTGCCCGAAGTCACTTCTATAAGAAATGGCCGCAGCAGGGGACAAAATCACAGTAGACTTGTCCGGAAGCACTAAGGACCTTTTGGCATTTCCGTTATTCACTTCCCATGTCCACTTAATGGGCACTATTATAGCCGCCATGGGTGCCTTTTGTTCCGAATGATGCACCCATTTCAGCGACATCCATCCACCCGCCAACAATACCAATGAGGCCGCCACCCATCCCCACATAGGGCGCATGAAAGGACTTTTTTGTTGAGCCGTTTTGTCCAGGATAACCCCCAGCATTTCTTCAGTATATCCTTCAGGCAACGTTGAAGTGGCATCCGTTTGTTCAAACTCCTTCCATAAGAAATGATGGTCTGGTTGCGCCTCTAAATAGGCACTAACCACCGCCGCTTCCTCTTTTGTACAAAGTCCGCTCAAAAATCGCTCTATCAATTCATCGGTAACTTTCTGCATGCATTCGAATCTAAAGTATATACAAAGCAGGAAACCTTTTACCCCTGCCGGGTTCGAAAATAATTTTCTGGTCTTTCATTCTCAAGCCG
>CAJCIQ010000060.1 GCA_903970475.1 Beijerinckiaceae bacterium | reverse complement strand
GGTAGAGCCTGAAGCAGAAATTACCCTGGAAGCCAATCCGGATGACATTACCGAAATCAAATTGCAGGATTGGAAACGAATAGGGATTAACCGGCTGAGTATAGGCGTTCAGTCTTTCAGGGATATAGATCTCCAATGGATGAACCGGGCTCACCGCGCTGACCAGTCCCGTATAGCCATCACAGCAGCCAGGAATCAAGGGTTCCTCCACGATTCCATAGACCTGATTTATGGGCTCCCGGGACTCAGCGATGAAGACCTGATACAAAACCTGGAAACAGCCATATCCTTAGGCAGCCCCCATTTATCCTGTTACGCGCTTACCGTTGAACCTAAAACGGCGTTAGCAAAAGACATACAAAAGGGTAAGATGCCCGATACAGATCCCGAACAACAGGCCAGGCAGTTTCTGCTTTTAATTGACTATCTGACCAAAGCCGGATACGAGCATTATGAGATTTCTAATTTTGCCCTTCCTGGTCACAGAAGCCGTCATAATAGTAGTTATTGGAAGGGTATTCCCTATCTGGGCCTGGGGCCATCGGCCCACTCCTTTGACGGCAAGTCCAGGAGATGGAATACAAGGGTGAATGCCCTCTACATAAAGCAGATTAATGCTGGATTCCTTCCTTTTGAAGAAGAAAAACTGACCCCTATACAACAACTAAACGAATACCTCATGACCTCTCTCAGGACCCTGGAAGGAACAGACCTGGACAAAATCATATCTATCTGGGGAGAAGATGTGTTGACCCGTTTGGACAAAGGCATTGAACCCTATCTCAAAGATGGTCGCATGATCAAACAAAAAGGGAAACTCATCCTGACCAAAGAAGGGAAATTATTTGCTGACGGGATAGCCTCAGACCTATTTTTTGAGGAAGACCAATTAGGTCCGGCGGAATATTAATGCTGAAAGTGACTAATGATGGTGATGACTTTGGCGTAGATATTTGCCCACTTGGAATAGTACCGCTATGCCCAACAATACCAATATTCCGGTACCACTAAATCCTGTAAATGAAAGGGGCATATTTACTGTTTTTCTTCCCTAAATTTACGAAATCATTAAATAGGAAGATGTTAAAATAAACTATATTAAAGCATCCTCCAGGTGCCTGAATCCTTCAACTGGGGTCAAATTCTCCCACAAAATCCGATAAACAGTATCAGCTATAGGCATTTCTGCCCCCATTTCCTTATTGATTTCATAAATGCACCGACTGGCATTATACCCTTCTGCCACCATGTTCATTTCTAACTGGGCAGCCTTGACACTATATCCTTTGCCGATCATGTTTCCAAACGTCCGGTTTCTGCTGAATAAAGAGTAACAGGTTACCAATAAGTCTCCCAAATACACACTGGCCGCATAATTAGCGGACTTCCGGATCGGTTCCGGGCTCACGCCGGGTATTAAATGATGAATGCCCACTTCCATATTTCTGGCACCGGCCCTTCTGAGGAAGGAAGCCATTTCATCCGCACTATTGGCGATCAAGACACTCAGGAAGTTATCCCCATACTCCAAACCATGCGCTATTCCAGCACCTAAGGCATAGATATTTTTCAGGACCGCAGCATATTGCACGCCATAGACATCATCATTGACGACCGTGTTCAGATAGGGCGCTTCAAACCTTTTGGCAATAGCGGCCGTACTGGAGGTATCCATTCCCGATAAAGTCAGGTAGGATAGCTTTTCGGCGGCTACTTCTTCGGCATGACAAGGCCCCATGATGGTATAGTAATCAGCCGGAGAAAAATTAAATTTCAGCTCCAGGTAATCATTCAGCAATTTATTGACACCAGGTAATATTCCTTTGACGGCCGATATTACCTTTTTCCCCGCAAAAATGTTTGGATGCAAGCCCGCTAATGTTTCTTCTATATAAGCAGAGGGAATGGCGATGACCACATAATCCAGCCGTTCAATGACCTTTGACACATCCGTATCCAGGTGTAACAGCTCCTCATTGAAATACACCGAACTAAGGTATCCTGGATTATGGTGCCGCTGTAATATATGCCTCACCACCTCCTCACTCCTGATCCACCAGTGAATGGGGTTATTGTTATCCGTAAGGATCTTCGCCAGGGCAGTTGCCCAACTACCGCTTCCAATCACCCCTATACTGGGCTCATTACTCCTAACCATAATCACTCTTTCGTTTCGAACAGTTTTTCTTTTGGTGTTATGCTTATTTTAGTCCCGTTCTTTAACAATTTACTTATCGCGTTAAACGGCTCACTTACCACCGTATCCCCAGCCCGTACGCCAGACGTGATCTCAATATAATCATTGTCCTGTATACCCGTTGTCACCTGTACCTTTCTTACCATATCCCCATGCACCAGGAAAACAACCTCGACCAAATCTCCCGCTGCTGAGGAAACATCATCTCCCTTTGAAGCCGCTAGTGCTTTACGTTGTTCAGCCTTTGCCAGTGCTGAATCTCCTTCCGGTTGAGCAGTCGTTACGGAGATAATGGGCACAGCCAGTACACTATCTCTATGCCGGGTCTGAATTTGCGCATTGGCATTCATTCCAGGACGGAAAGGAAAAGCTTTTCCAGGTACAATCAAGTCCTGGTATGACTCCGGCATCAGCCTTACGTGAACCTTGTAGTTGGTTACATCCGTAGAGGAAGAAGTTGTCGTATTGCCTGGATTGGCATTGGCAATCTGAGTCACCACGCCTTTGAACTTACGACTGTTATATGCATCTACCTGTACCAAAGAACTATCCCCCAGCCTGACCTTAGGAATATCATTTTCTCCTACATCGACCTGCACTTCCATGACCCCCATATTGGCTACCCTCATCATATCCGTACCCGCCATCTGAGCCGTTCCTACCACCCTTTCTCCCTTTTTGACGCTCAAAAGCGATATGATTCCATCCATGGGCGCCACAATGATGGTTCTGGATAGGTCTTTATCTGCCTCCGTGAGGGAAGCCTGGGCAGAAATAATCCCAGCCTGACCACTGCGCACATTCTGAAGAGCCGCGTTGTAATTGGCCTGAGCGCTAAGATACTGGCTTTCTGCTGTTTCATATTCAGATTTGGAAATCACTTTTTCTTCCAGTAATTTTTTCTGACGATTATAGGCAGATTCAGCCTGATCCATTAACGCCTTGTAGGAAGCTATAGAAGCCTTGGCGTTCTCCGCAGTGGCCTCCTGTTGATTCACTATGGCTGCCGCCTTTTGCCTGCTGGAGTTATAAATATCTGCATAAATACGGGCAATGATCTGCCCCCTTTTAACAGTATCCCCTTCTTTAACGTACAGGTCTGTTATCTCTCCACTAACGTCAGGGCTTACCTTGACTTCGATCTCAGGATAAATTTTTCCGCTGGCACTAACCTCCTCTGTGATATTGCGGGTACCCACCTTTTCCACAGCCACCAGTACGCCTTTCGGGCCGCTGCTGATTACACCCGTTACGCTTAAAACCCCATAAATTACCAGGAACCCCAATAGAATAACAAGGAGCCATAGCATGATTTTCTTCATTGGATAAAGTTTAGTCAGTGGTAGCAGGTTATAGCCTTACGCCCAGGCCCTTATAAAACTCAAGTACTTTCATCTTAAACACATAATCGTATTGAGCGGCAAGCAGGTTGATTTTCGCTTTATACAGGTTATTCTGGTTTGTAATGTAATCAATGGTATTGAGTAACCCGACTTCATAGCGTTTGGAAGCCAATTGGTAGGACCGGTCTGCTGTAAACAATGCCTTCTGGTTGGCCTGGAATTTCTGAAGGGCAGCCACAGCCGCTGAATAAGCCTGGTATACATTCTGTTTCAACGTCAACAGGTCGCTCTCCTTTTGAAGGTTGGCAGAACGGATATTCAACTGCGCTTTCTTCACATTGGTCCTGGCGGTAAGTCCATTGAATATGGGCACATTCAATTGCAGGCCTATCTGCTGTCCGAAATTCTGATCGAGCTGATTCCAGTACCCTTGCCATAGTTGGCTAAAACTGTTTTTGGTATAGGTATAGGAATAATTCGGAGACAGTACCGGGTTGGGCACCCCATTATTATTCACAAAGTAACTGGTGGTGTCAAGGCCGGTTAGTTTATAATTACCAGGTTGCTGCAAGGTATTGGAAAACCGGTCCCCCAGGCTACCATAGATCTGAACCGTAGGATAGAGCTGCGCCTTCATGGACTGGTATGCCTTATCTGCGGCCTGAATACGGTATTCATTGAGTTGGGATTGAGGAAAACTTTTTTCTGCCATACCATAGACCATATCAGGTTGCAATTCTCCCAAAGGTTCAACCGGGATAGACTCCACATTAGGTGTATCCAGTTCAAAGGGAATGGCCGCATCCAGGCTTAGGGTAGCTTTTAGCTGCAATATATCCTGATCGTAGGTTGCCTGGGCTCCTATCAGCGTAGCACTATCGGTTGCCAGTTGAGCCTCCAGTTCCGCCGAATTCAATTCCGGTTGGGCCCCCGCATCCACCAGTTTACGTGTATTATTCAATTCATCAATGGACAACTGCACCTGAGTCTGATTAACATGAATCTGCTCCCTTGCCTCCAGCGCCTGTAAATAGGCCGCAGAAACATTCAACGCAACGTCATTGCGAACCTTGTCGATATTCGTTTTTTGAGCCAGGTAACTGAATCGATTGGATTCTATTTGCCGCCTTTGGCTGAACCAATTGAATAAGTTGGCCGCAGCCTGCAACGTATAACTTTGAGATAAGAAATCAGTGGCTACGAAAAGGTTGGTGGCAGGGTCAACAGAATAGCCAAAACTCAATCCCAAACCCGTAGTGAAAGACAACTGCCCGTATTGGGCCGCTTTACTTTGCTGGTAAGTCAACTGGGCGGTTCTGGCATCAATATCAGCCTGCCTCACTGATACATTATTGGCCATCGCATATTCTACACATTTCCGTAGGGACCAACGTTCCTGGGCATGCAGGTTGACATATAGGGCAGAGAAAGCAATAAGGCTACAAACAAACCTGAGTTCCCTCATAGAGCAAAAATAAGTTCATTAAATTATGATAAATATTATTGAAGGTGGCTTTTTTTTGGTATTCATGCCTGTTCATTCATGTTTTCGAAGATCTTTGATCCTTCTATGAAACCCGTCGTATTTAATTGGAGTGGAGGAAAGGATTCTACCATGGCCCTTTGGTCCACCGTCTCTGATGGCATTCTGGAAGTCCGTTACTTACTTACAACCCTGAGTGAGGAGTATCGCCGTATCAGTATGCATGGGGTAAGGGAGACTTTATTGGAGGTCCAGTCTGAATCTATCGGTATACCCCTCTATAAAATATACCTCCCTTCCCTCCTTGGTATGGATGCCTATAACCAACAGATGGAAGCAGCTTTGCTGACCCTGAAAGATCAGGGTATCCAAACGGGGATTTTTGGGGATATTTTTTTGGAGGATTTAAGGACCTATAGGGAAACAGCCCTGGCAAAGCTTGGATGGGAAGCCTTATTTCCCCTTTGGAAAAGGAACAGCAAAGATTTGGTCCGGGACTTTATCAGCCGTGGATTTAAGGCCATACTGGTGGCCGTAGATGCATCTAAGTTAGACCAATCCTTTGCCGGTCGCCTCATTGATCAATCTTTGTTGGATGATCTACCACCAGGGGTAGACCCTTGCGGTGAAAATGGCGAATTTCATTCTTTCGTATTCGATGGCCCCCTTTTTACCTATCCGGTTCCTTTTCAACAGGGAGAAGTCGTTCAAAGGACTTATCCCCACGACAATTATCCGGATTCAAGCTTCTATTTTTGTGACCTGCTACCCGCTCACTAGATGCAGTTGTAAGTGCGGTAACCACGGATTCCATGGGATAACATTGATCCCTGAACAATAAAAACCTGGACGGAAACTTGACAAGGAAATTGGCCGCAGGAATCTCCGATTATTGTAAATTCAGTGATGACATTGAATATTAAGGAGATTCTCACCGTAACCTTTACGCTCTTTGCCGTGATCGATATCCTGGGATCCATCCCTTTGCTCATTTCCTTTAAAATAAAAATGGGGGGGATACAGGAGTTGAGGGCAACACTCGTTTCCGGAGCATTAATGATCCTGTTCTTCTTTGCCGGTCCTCAATTCCTATCCATCCTAGGCGTGGACATCCATAGCTTTGCAGTGGGAGGCTCTATAGTCATCTTTTTGCTGGGGCTGGAAATGGTACTGGGGCTGGAGTTCTTTAAAAGCGAGGGGGATGTGAAATCCGGCACCATTGTCCCTATTGCCTTTCCGCTAATCGCAGGATCGGGAACCCTTACGACCATCATGTCGCTGAAAGCCAATTTCGACAAATACAACATACTGGTAGGCATTTTGATCAACCTCCTAATTGTTTACATGGTGTTAAAATCTCTGTCCTACCTGGAGCGCCTTCTAGGCAAAGGAGGACTAATTGCCATTCGTAAATTTTTTGGTGTGATCCTACTGGCTATAGCAGTGAAAATATTCGGGAGCAATATTGTGGCATTTGGAAAGTAAACAGGGAATACAAAATAAATTTGGCCCTTCCGTCAAATAGCGGAGATGCTATTGAAGCGAATTCCCTATTTTCGCGTCGCTTCTGCTTATTGAGAGATACTCTTTGTATAACCTTTTGGAGTACAAGGAATAAAAATAGATCCCGGAATCTGAAGAATGGTCTTGTCGTACAATGGATAGTACGTGAGCCTCCGAAGCTCAAGATTCAGGTTCGATTCCTGACAGGACCACGATCTCTTTTTACACCTTCTGCGCCTGTCTAACACCTCGGGTATCTTTAAGTTTCCAAAATCCGAAAAATTTAACCAGCGATGATACAGCAGAACACGAACGCCACACTTATTCACCAGTTTTTGGAAGTTGCCGACAGACTCAGGGCGATCGGGGACAAGGTGGGCAAACCGGAAGGCATTACTACCCAACAATGGGTCATCCTATTGCACCTTGCAGGCGACGACAATATGTCCTACCTGCAAAATAATAAACAGGAAAAGCCATTAATGGCTAAAGAACTGGCCGAAGCGCTCCATACCTCCAGGGCGAATATTACCAATTTGGTAAATGTGTTGATTGGCAAAAAGCTCGTCATCCAGGTCGCAGACAATCTGGACAGAAGGAGAAAAAGACTTAAGTTATCCGCAGAAGGGCAAAGAGTAGTTAAAAGACTTGAAAAACACAGGAATCAATATAACGATTGGTTACTGAGCGGATTCGAAGAAAGGGAAAAGCTTAACATGACTAAGTTCATGAAGAATTTCCTGGTGGTATTCGACAATCCGATTGGCAAGAAAACGACGAAGGGCGCCAAGACCAAAAAAGGATAACTCAAAACCTGGCCAAAGCTATTTTGAACCATTCTGTATAGCGGTCCGGATGGGTATTCAACGAAGTTAACAGGTCCTCCATAGATAGGAAACAATAGTCCTCCACTTCTTCGGAATCAGGATGTATTTCTCCATCGTAGGTCCCCGTCAGTACATGATCGTACTCGTATTCCGTGAGCCCATTGTCAAAGGTGGTTTTGTAGACAAAATCAAAGGCCTTGTGGAGATGGGTGGTAAAGCCCATTTCTTCCTTTAATCTTTTTCGGGCTGCATCAAGGACGGTTTCTCCTGGCCCTGGATGGGAACAACAAGCGTTTGTCCACAATCCGCCTGAATGATATTTTATTTTAGCCCTTTGCTGGAGCAACATTTCCCCTTTCGAATTGAAAATAAATACACTGAAAGCCCTGTGCAGCAGGGCTTTTTTATGAGCCTCCATCTTCTCCATCACTCCTACCTCCTGATCCTGTTCATCAACCAATACTACTTGTTGCATACGTGTATTATAGAAATTAATTCTTTTGTAACTGCATGTTCAGCAACCTATCCTTTTTAAGCAGCGGATCCAATAATTTTAAAATGGCCCCCGACTCCCTCCAAATGGTAGTAGCATGCCTGTGATGATGGCAATCTGTACCAACCAGATCCACCAACCCCTCTTTTACCAAATAACGGGCGGCTTCTGCTACTTGGCGGCCATAATACCCCGTTAATGAAAGTAAGTTTACCTGCAGCATAACACCCCTCTCCTTTAATTCATGGTAGGACTGCTTTTGCTGATGCCAATAGGCATAACGCTCAGGATGGGCCATGATGGGTTTGTATCCAGCGACCTGGAGGTCGAATAAACGGTTGTCCAGGTCAATAGGGGCCTGCACAAAAGATATTTCCGTCAACACCCAGTTATCATAAATGGTCAGCAAAGGCTGTCCACTTTTAATCAACTCCTCCACATGCTCGTCCAGGAAATACTCTGCGGCAAAGCGTAAGCTTATATCCCCTTGCGCATTCAGCTGCTTTGGTAATTCCTGGTATGCAACCGACAGTGTATCCCGGGTGTTCGGATACAAATCTTTATAGATATGCGGAGTGGTGATTAATTCCCTAAACCCACAATCATATAAGGATTCAATAAGGGACAAAGATGTTTCCACATCCGGAGATCCGTCGTCAACTCCCGGCAAAAGATGGGAGTGCATGTCCACAACAAAGGGGAATACGGATTGTTGTTTAGACTTTGATTTAAGCAGGCCAAACATCGGCTATACGGTTTCCGTAATAAAATGCTGACGATAAACTTCTGTGATCCCCTGGCGCAAACCAATCCGGGCTTTCCAACCCAGACCATGTAATTTGGAGACATCCATTAATTTCCTGGGGGTGCCGTCTGGTTTGGTAGCATCGAAGTGAAGCTCACCTTCAAATCCAACAATGTCTTTCACCAGCAGGGCCAGGTCTTTGATGCTGATGTCTTCTCCAACTCCAATATTTACCAACCCAGGTTCATTATAGGTTTGCATCAGGTACACGCAGGCGTCGGCCAGGTCATCCACATGCAAAAATTCCCTAAGGGGAGTTCCTGATCCCCATACCTCAACCACATCCTTTCCCTGTTCTTTTGCTTCATGAAATTTCCTCAACAACGCAGGTAAGACATGAGACTTTTGGAGATCATAATTATCATTGGGGCCATACAAATTTGTAGGCATTACAGACACAAAATTGCAACCATATTGGTCCCTGTAGGCATCGCACATTTTGATGCCCGCAATTTTAGCAATAGCGTAAGGCTCATTGGTTGGTTCCAGGGGACCAGTCAACAAATACTCCTCCTTTAAAGGCTGAGGCGCCAATTTGGGGTAAATACAGGAAGATCCAAGAAACATCAACTTCTTAACGCCTGCTTCCTTGGCGTAATGGATCACATTGTTCTGGATAGCGAGATTTTCATAAATGAAGTCAGCCCTATATGAATTATTGGCTATGATACCACCTACTTTGGCGGCTGCGAGGAATACATAATCAGGCTTTTGTTCCTGAAAGAAACCTTTAACCGACTCCTGATTACGCAAATCCAATTCGGAGGAAGACCTAACAATGAGATTGTTAAATCCTTCCTTTTTCAATTTTCTTACAATAGCAGAACCAACCATACCCTTATGGCCGGCGACAAAGATTTTGGCTTCTTTTTCCATATAGGTCACAAAAATATATGATAAGAGAACAACAAGTTAATGCAACATGTGTAATCCTACATTATAAATAGGAAATCAAGCGTGGAAAGGGAAATATTATTATATATATTTATTATGTATAAAATATAGAATATCTTTCAATTATTTCTATAAGTATGCCTTAGCCCCTTAAATCAGGGAGTCTTTATCCAAGACATGGAAATTTTACTAAAATTCACTTCAAGGGTTCCACTCAGTAAATTTCCGGCTTCGTAAAGGATACCTATGGTACTGTCCTGCAATAGACTGAGATCTGAGTACCCACAATCCTCCGCATAAAGTAGTCTGGAATACTTCCAGGTATTTCCTTCATCTGCGCTTAGCCTGATAGTCAGGCTATCCCTTTTAAGTGGATCAGCTGGATTGGAAAAGGCAACCATGGAGGTATCCGATCCTAATACGGCGTTTTTTAAACGGATAAAACTCGCTTCACAATTAGGATCAGGGAGTGCCGCTGCAAACCTGGGAGCTGACCAGCTTCTCCCCAGATCAGCGGTTTGAATAAAAGCTCTGCATTTTTGACCGGCATAATTTCGGGCACTCATCATTAATTCTCCTGAACGCTGTTGCAATAGCATATTCTCACCCGAATTATTCACATGTCCGGCACAACGGCTCCAAGTTATCCCATCATCTTTGCTATAGAAGAAAAAAGAATTGAAGGTAGTGCTTCCAGGTAGTCTGTAATAGGCAGGCTGCACAAGAGTTCCATCCTTTAGCTGAATACCATGGCCTGGAGAAGAAATGATAGAAGCCCATGCACTGTCCTTAACGGAACGGGTTATGTCGATGGGCGAAGACCAGGTCTTACCTTCGTCTTCGGAATAAATCGCCAATGTATGTATGGTATTATCTCCATAACCAGGGCTGGAATTTAAGTCTCCAATCCCCGTAGGTCCATAATTAACAAATAACCAGACCATACCGGTAGATCGGTCTACTAATAAAGAAGGATCACCTGTACCCTGTTTTCCCGGATAGGCGACCAGGGTGGTAAGAGGCGACCAGGAAATCCCGTTATCAGTACTCCTCCGCATCACCGTATGTATCTCGTTGGGGAGGTCGTTTGCACTGGTGACCCTGGCATCGCAAACTGCTATAATGGTCCCATCGTTGGCTACTGCCAGCGCTGGAATCCTAAATGTATTTATGCCGAGAGTACCTGATTTGAATAAAGTAACAGTGGTTTTTCCACCTCCATCTGTAGACGCATCCGAGCCAAGGGAGCTGGAAGCCTGGCCTTTACGGCAACTTGACCACAATAAAAGGGTAAGCAGAAGTGTAAACAGGGTAAACGTACTGCGCATTTTGTTCTCGTTGATGAAATCGCACTCAAGAATACGTCATTACAAAAAAAACGCTGGCCACCAACAGGTTAAAAAACGGTTAAGTAAGCGAATTAAGGATTTTTAGATATGTTCCGATAACGATTGTCTGGTCAAATTCACGAATCATCTTCTGACGACCCCGATCTCCCATATCCTGGCGCTGAGGATAGGGTAAAGAAAGCATCTGATCCATTTTCACAGCCAGTCCCTGACTATCTTTGACTTGCACCAGATATCCCGTAACTCCATCTTCGACCACATCCCTGCAACCCACAGTGTCGGTAGCAATTACCGGACGTTTGAGACTGGCAGCTTCCATGAGGGAGCGTGGAATACCCTCCCTGTAAGAGGGCAAAACGACACAATCAGCACCTAAGATGAATGTTTTAACATCAGAAGTTGAGCCCAGGTATTGAATCAGCCCCTCTTCCTGCCATTGACTAACAGTCTCAGAAGGTATGGCGCTGGGATTGGCCACATCCAAAAAGCCCAGAACCGCGCAAGTAATCTGTCTGTTCTGAGACTTCAAAATCCTCGACGCCTCCACGTATTCTCCTACCCCCTTATCCCAAAGGAGTCTCCCCAGAAATAAAAATGTGAACTCCTGCTTACCCGAGCCCGTATCTACAGTATTGAAGTAATCCGTATCGATCCCTTCCCCGGGAAGTATGTCCACCTTTTCCCGCTTCACTATGCCCAGTCCGGAAAAGAAATCAAGATCATCGTGATTAAGGAACCAAACCCGCCGAGCAAATGAAAATGACACGCGCAATAACTGCTTTACCAGATAAGAAAGCCAGTTTTTGCTCATAAACGAATATCCAGCTCCGGTTACCACCGAAATGCTAGGTGTAGCCGCCAGTTTAGCAGCCATGGTACCATAGATATTCGGCTTCATAGTATAGTGAAAAATCAGGTCAGGTTTTAGGGATTTGTACAGTTTAAAGTAATCGATTAACAATTTAGCATCGTTAACTATGGATGTACCCTTGTTATCTATGACCATAGGGTAAAAAGCAAACCCCTCCTGTCGAATCAGATCCGTAGTGTCATCCACAGGGGCCGATACCAGGATTTCGAATCCCTTCTCCCTTAACATTTTGAAAATACCCAATCGGAAATTATACATGCTCCAACTGGTATTTCCTACAAACAATATTCGCTTCATTTGAGTTTAAGATCTACAAATGTAAAGCCTATTCGGAATAGTTTCATTAAACTTTCCATGGCGCCTAGGGTTTAAAAAGCGATTTTTTTGTAATTTCCCCTGATCAATCTATGATTCATACTTAATTAAATAAATAATTCCCCTTTATGCACCCAATCGATCGTCGAAAAAGAATTACTATGACGTACCTTTCCGCAGTTCTCTGTTTAGTTTGCACGACCTTAACCAGTGTCCGCTCTTTAGCCTCTGACCCCGGAAATCACCTAACGAACCAGGATGCCGTTATTAATGTGCAGGATTATGGCGCAAAAGGAGATGGGGTAACTGATGATAGCCAGGCTTTTCAAAAAGCCATGATGGATTGCATCAACAATCATAAGCGCTGTTACATTCCTAAAACAAAGAGCAGTTACCTTCTTGTCAATTCAGTACGCATCGTAATGAGTGGCAGTCAATCCCTGGCCATTTCCTCCAACGGGGCTACATTAAAGGGAGGCGCCTTAATGGACGGATCCAACAATATATGGAATCTTTCTTCCTTCAGGTTTCACAACCTTCTATCCATTGGGCCTGTAGTGGCAAACCATGTTTATAAAACCGCCTTTGACAATAACAGCAATATCAATGTATCCGTTTCAGGGCTCCATTTCGAAGGTTCCTATGTTAAAGACCAGGGTACTCCTGATGGGTACAATGGCGACCTTGCTGTGGGTATAGAAGTCTCAGCCGGATCCTTGACAATAAAAGACTGCCACTTCAAACATTTCTATGGATTTGCCATCCTTTCTCACGGAGCACAGAGCTTCAATTGTTCACAGTGCGATTTTGATGATATCGGAGGCCGGGGCAATACGGTATTTGCCAATAAGAAGGATAATGATGCCTTCGGAGACGCTATTCACCTCTCAGGGATCAAAAACGGAGGCACTATCAGCATATCAGATTGCATGATCGACGGCAAAAAAAATGATAGCAAACGCAGTCGCTGCGGAATCACATTCGAACTGGATTACTTCCCATATACCGCCACCATCTCCCATTGTACTATTGGAGGATATGCCCATTCTATACATATAGAAGAACATGTTGCCTCTAATTTCAAGATCAGCGATTGTGATCTAAGTGATTTCAATTTCGCCATCGTGAACTCCATGAACAATGGAGCCACCGTTAACATTGAAAATACCCGGTTTAACATCGGTATGACCGATGGAGAAGATGCAGGTGACGTGAACAGTTTCCTGAACTATCAGACAACTGCCCAGGTTAGCTGTAGCGGTTGCACTTTTACCTACGAAGGAAAGCCTAATGCATGGCTTAATATGAATGGGGTGATCTCTTTGGATAACTGCATTATTGAGGGGAATGGTAAGAATTTCTTTTTTGCAGATGGCAATACCGTGTTTAACAATTGCCGGTTTATCAATTTTGGTGGAAATAGCTTTTCGTTTATTTCTCATGATCCAAAGAACACATTCACGATCCAGAACTCATCCTTTACAGGTGGAAAAGTCTTTCCTGCAAAGGGAACAAGGTTAAACATTGTCAGCAGTACTCATGCTATGGGCGGAGCAATGCTGCAAGCTCAATAGCAGTTTAAACTATTCATTGATAACCGTAAGGCCTTGGGGATATCCCTAAGGCCTTAATCTTGTAACAATATACCGGTAGAGGAATTTCAAGAAAGAGTATCCGCTGACCTTCATGTACAGCGGTAACGACAATTGCCTGTTTTGTCTCAAAATTTTATAGTTACGCAGTTCCCCCTTTTCCATCAGCCACAGCCTACCCGCAAGCCCTGAAACACCATAAGCGGGTTTATTGAGGATATTACGGCACATGGCCTCGTTAATCAGATAAAATTTCCCGGAGTTCGCCGCACCAAGATTCAGCCATAACGCATAATCCTCAGAATAACGCTGATCCTCAGGAAACAGGGCATCAGGCAAGGCCTGCTTTTTTACCACTACCCCAGAGGTGGGAAACCTGTTCTTTGACAGCATCAACCTGAATGGCATAGCCAATACAATGCTAGAGGTATTGTATGGCCTGTCGGAATAATGGATACAGCCTACGAGAATGGCATCCGCATGATCAGCAAACACCTTCATTTGACGTTCGAGTTTCTCCGATTGAATCCATTCATCATCGGCATCCAGAAAAGCTAGGTACTGACCCCGGGATTCCTGAATACCCCTATTTCTGGCAACGGAAGGCCCCGCATTGGTCTGTGAAAATACCCTGATTTTCCCCTCAGGAGCCCTTTGAGATAAATCCTGAGCAATCTTTAAAGAACCATCCATGGACCCATCGTCAGAAATAATAATTTCAACGTTAGAAAATGTTTGCTTCAGCACCGAGTCTACACAGGCGCTAAGCGTATCTTCATTATTATAACAAGGTATAACGACACTAACCATGTCAGAACACATTTTAGAGGGGAGATTTCCAACCAATTTTCAGAAACTGGGATTTGATGTCTGAAGCTACCACTCTTGGACTGAACCATTCCCTCCCTTTAATAATATTTTCAGTAAAGTGATCATAATTTTCGGGCTGCTCGTATAACAGCGCTCTTAACTTTGCCTCCATCTGATCCATATCATCTACTAGGTACCCTATCGGACCTACCTGAGAAAATATATATTCAAAGTAATCATTGCGGATAGACACAACGGGTTTTAAATGGAAAAAAGCTTCGAATATCGCTCCACTGCTGCATAGCTTATAGGATTCATTATCGTAGAAGAACAATAGATAGTCAGATGAAGCCACTCCCTGGCTAAATGCAAGCATAGACCAAACCTCAGCACTTCTTGCATACTCTACCCATTCATTCCCATAAGTCTGCACTTCTGAGGACACAGGACCAACCAGCCTCAAGCGCAAAAGTCCTTTAACGACAAACGCACTTAAGCGTTTACCCAATTCGAATATCATATAGGCCTTCTTTACCATGTCGGCCCTTCCTATATGACTAATCACAAGCCCCTGATGTCCTACTGCCGCAATCTGACTTCCCTTTTCTTCAAAAAGAAACGGATGATTGATCACCAGAAAGCCTTCTCTTTTCACGGGAAGTATTGCACTCAAATTGTTCCATATCACTTCTCCTTGAAGTACGAGCATGAAATTGCTACGCTTAAGGAGAAGGGCCTTTCTCATGGAAAGCCGGAACATCTTCAGGCGTGGATCAGCTGAAGAAGTCCTCAGGTATTCCAATTCTCCGTGAAGGCAGACCATCACCCTGGCCATTTTATAGTACCGCTGCGCCCATTTAAGAACAAGTAAAGTAGAAGGGAAAAGAGAAAGAAATACGATCAATTGACGGGTCTTATGTGCATAAGCCAGTAAACGTAACGCCAGGAGGGTTTCCCCTGAGAGTTTTCTAAGCCATAAGATCGTCCCGCTGGGATCTATGACCTTAACTACTTTTGCTTTACCCAAAACCTGGGGGTCTATTTTTTTTTGAAGGTAGGAGATATGCTCCTTTTCACCCCAGAATTCGATGTCATCTTCAGGGTCTACTTTCTTCATCACGCTTATCATCGCTGCATTATAGCCAACATGTTGCACACCGAATTTTGAAATTTCAGCGATAATCATGATTAATACGTCCTGTTTATATTCGTACTAAATATGCTGTAATAAGGCACGTATAAGTCTTTATATCCTTGTAATCCATAAATGAATTTGAACAATCCGAATAGGACCAAAAACGAGCAATACATGAATAGTTTGGCCTTCTTATTCCACAAAATCCTGATGATAACGACCAGCAAGCTGATTTCGTAGAAGTAATAATAGGTAGTGACCCTTTGTAAAGGCAGGATGTTTCCAGTAGCAAAATAGAGAAAGTTGCCCCATACCACCAAATTCAGAAGGCCATTGTAATATGGTACAGTAGCTTCCCCTTTCTTTCGATATATAAAGAAAAAGGGTAGAATGATGGCTCGTTTGAAAATTCCTAAGACCAGGCTCATATAACCCGTTACACCAGATTGATCCAGGTCTGATCCATTTTCCAAATATTTGGAAGCCTTATCAGCCAGGTTGGCATTAAATCCTGCTAGTGGCGCAAACGCTTTTAACATGAACGAATCAAAGTGAACCAGCGCAAGCACAATCCCAAACACAAGCGCACCGATCAATACATTATTGGAGAACCTGAATTTATAGATAAAATAGGCAGGTATAAAGGTGATGGCGGTCGAGTGAAATAAGGTAGCAAAGGCTACGATCAGCAGGAACTTTACAAACTGACGGGATTCAATATATTTTGTACTCACCAGGAGCATGGAAATAGCCAGCCCCTGGCGGACAAAGAACATATCTCCGTAGAAATAACAATAGTACAGGAACATTCCCATCAATGGGTACAGCGCAAACCTGGCTAGGTATACTCCTTTCAAGCCTACAATGACGACCGCACTGATCAAGAGAATGACCGTATAATTATCCATAAATAATCGAATGATATGATTGAACCAGGTGAATCCTATTTCAAGATGTTCTGGCTCTACGACGTTCAAATCCACACTGCGATGGAAAAAGCCCTCATAGGAATTCCAATCAGTGCCCGTATTCCATCTTAGTCCAGCCAAACCAATAAATAACAGGATTCCTATGGTAAGGAAAAAGAGCTTTGCCTGTCTGTCGGGTTTTGCTAAGTCCAACAAACCAATTAATAAATACAACACAAAAAGGGCGACATAAAACAGCATTATATGCTTATTGAGTTATAGAGCCTTTAGAACTTTACGGATAACATCCAGGTAAGCACTTCCCCATTTCCGGTCAGGCTCTACATAATTCCCTTCCGCCCACTCGTTCCATGATTTCAGGAATAAAATGCGATCCTCGGGTCTTTCTTTTGCTCTGGTTACATCCACCACTTCCTTAAAATGCTGCTCAAACTGTTCCGGTGTTGTATGCGTCAGCACAAATCCCCTGAGTCCGCTTCTTGGAGTATTGTCCCAAGCTGGAATGGCCGCAGGGTAACAGCGGGCTAGTTTTTCATGGTCCCTGACAAGATACGCCTTTGCCTTGCGATAATCCGGCGTAAAGGGTCGTTTAATGATACGTCTGATCATCTTGGAAGCCAGATTATCCGTAAAATGTGAAAGCTGAGCAAGCCGATTCGGTGTTACACCTCCATAACCCGCAGCCATTAAGCCATCGTATTCTTTCTCCACATTTGCCGACACAGCCACAAAGTGGATCCCATTAAACCCGTCTTTCTGTGCACAATCATTCCAGAGTTGAAAGAAGATATCCGTATCCGGAATGTTTTGGGGCCGGTAGACCAGGAACATTGGTTTGCCATCCACCTTTATATAACGTTTGTCCATAAAGGCAGGCCGGACCGCCTCATAGTGTGCCCTGAAGTCATCTGCTCCAGGATAAGTTTGTTCTATTAGGATCTTTTTTGGATTTCCATGCCATATACCACTCCAGGTTTCATTTGCCCAGGCAAGACAGAAAGGGTAATCCGGCTTACCAGATGCGAGTACCTCGTTAAATGGCCTTTCCAAAATCCTTCTTCCGGCAAACCAATAGTGCCAATAGGCAAATCCGGTAACCCCAGCATCCATGGCCATCTTTGCTTGATCCTCTCTTGTTTCGGAAAGACGAAGGTCATAAAAACCTAAATCCGCTGGAATATGAGGCTGCTCATGACCTAAAAACATAGGACGGGCTTTGGCTACATTTGTCCATTCCGTAAATCCTTTCCCCCACCACTCATCATTTTCCTTGATAGGATGAAATTGAGGTAAATAAAAAGCGATGACTTTTACGGCATCCTCACTCATATCAATTATTTATAATTCGATTACTTCTTTTTCCGAATCCTATCAATCGTCTGGGTGGCAAATTCCCTGAAATAGGCATCCCGCCAATAATATACCGCAAAACCCACCAGGTTCACCAAACCTGTTATACAACCGATCACGCAAAAATAAACGGTTCCTTTATAAAGCGGCAGTACCCTAAGCAATAAATAGCCCAAGGCAAGCACGGTAAATAAGGCTGGCAGAATAGGTTTGATATATCGATTAAAAAAGGTCCCTGCTGAAATTTCTAGGTATTGGAGCGTATAACCGAAAAGGATGAAGACATTGACGTATATAGCAACCCCTTTAAAAAGAGCGTATGCGTAAATGCCTAAAAAATGCTGGGTAGTAAAAATGCCGATAAAGTAAACAATGGGTACAATGGTAGCACTGACATAAAGTTTTTTGAGTAGCTCCGTAGCTGTCAGATAAGCATTTGCCGGATAAGTCAGAAATCCAAAATAGGAAGAGGCAATTAAAATCTGGGATAAACCAATGGATATATCATACTTGGCCCCAACCCATGCAAATATGATGGGCCTCATTAACAGGATAAATGCAGTGATAGGTATAATGAATAAGGCCACCCCCACCTTGAGCAAGGTATGGTACATGTTTCGGAGGCTTCCTGTCTCCCCGGTTCCAATAAAGTGATTGAATCTGACCAAGAAGGGATAGTAGAAGGCCCCATAAACATCCCGAAGAAAACTAAGTACCGTTCCCCCTAAAGCATAATAGGCAACACCTTCCTTTCCAATAAAGTATCCTATGTAAACGACATCGATTTCGTAAAAGAGTATCCAGGAAATGGAGAGAAACAGAGAGTTGTAAGCAAGTTTGGAAGTCTTCTTATAAAGGTCCCTGGAATACCTGAAGCTGCGTAAAAATAACTTAAAGTCGTACTTGTATTTTTTCCTTGCAATGGAAATGATCACC
This sequence comes from Beijerinckiaceae bacterium, assembly GCA_903970475.1. Taxonomy (GTDB): domain Bacteria; phylum Bacteroidota; class Bacteroidia; order Chitinophagales; family Chitinophagaceae; genus Dinghuibacter. The sequence continues at coordinate 19,726 of CAJCIQ010000060.1, read as the reverse complement.
ACAAAGGAGACCAAGGTCAGGAGGTTATAGAAGATGTACCATTCTAGCATCATATAACGTCCCCCGCCAAAAAAATAATATACACTTGCAATACGAAGAATAGAAACGATAATCCCTATCCGTTGTATATAGTAATCCTCCAACCGTACAGAAAAAACGACCTGCACCATTCTTTGCATGATCATAACCGGCGCAAACAAGAATAGGCACCAAAGCAATCCTGAAGCCAGCCTCAATTCCTCCCCCGTCTTAAGGCCTTTAATGACAGAAGCCGGGTGACAGGCCAGCCAGAGCATGCCCAAACAAACCGGAATCATGAAGATGGAGAAAATAAAACAAGAGAAACCTGTGACCTCGATTTCCCCTTTAATATCCTTCCTGCCGAAAAATTCTGATGCATACTTTTGGGCTGCATTTAAAAATCCAAGGTCAGCGTATTGGAAGAAAATATTCAAAGAAATGCAAAAGGAAAATATACCAAACAGCCCAGCGGAGCTTGAAATTCTAGGTGTAACCAAAGCAACCGAGGCAAATGCTGCTACATACCCAATAAACCTCCAGATGTATATTTTAAAATAATTAGATGTATAACTCATTGGCCAGTAAACTATCTGTTGCTTAGCTTAATTTTGGGTACAATAATAGCTCATTTCAGGATAGCTTAATGGTTCGCCAGGAATTTATTGAAAGCCTTCTGATCAAAGTCCTCAAAGAAAAGTCGGCTATTCTGGTACTTGAGTTTTAGCTGATTTCCATCCAATAATTGCTGCATTTGGTGTTCATCATCAATGAGATGAACACCCGGATGGTTGAATATATGCTCTTGCCGCTGATAATCGAGCTTCTTATATAATAGGACAGGACAGCCATTTTGAAGTGCCTCATAGACGACCGTCGACTGAATGGTTAATACAGTTTTTGAAATACTGATCAGTTCGGCCGTGGTCCTTTCATCCACAATAACCGCAATATTGGGGTAGTCCTTAAACACCTCCTTGAAATAACCAGCGCTTCTGATTTCACTGGGGTGCAATTTGAAATAAATGATGTACTCAGTATTCAGCTGCAAAAAGCCCTTAAGGAGATGTATGAGTTCCCTGCTGAAATGATTCACGGAAAATACCGTCAATACATTCTCCTCCACCATCCTTTCCAGGACGGAGTTCTTGTAGAAGTTAGAATTACCCATCGCAAGAGCACCCTTTACCGGGTAATACAGGTTTTCCATCCAGAAGTCTGAAAACGTAAACAGGTAGTCTGGCAGGTAAACTTTATCCTTCAGATCATTTACACATTCTGAATAATTATATAGTACATGTCCAACATCGATAATCCCATGCTGGAGCTCTACAACCGGTATGTTTAACAAATGCGCAGATTGAAATAATCCCTTTTGAACGCCATGCTGAACAACGAAGACCATTTTCGGTTTGATCCATTTCAAAACAAAATCATAATAAAAACGATCTGCCTTATAATCCGATATAATACTATTTATTTCCGCACTGGAAAAGTCAATACCCAATTCCTTCCTGATCAATTCTTCGAGGTTGGTATAATCATGGGCCCTATAGAAAAACCTTTTCCAAAATAACCTGAAGGTATCGTTGACATTTAGCACTACATTATACTTAAAATGAGCAGCCCCATGCAATCTCCAGAATTCAAGCAATAATGATTGGTCACCTATAGATTTAACGATGTCTTCTGTACTAAAATCTAGGTATTGGTTGTTATTATCCTTATACCTAGAGCGGGTCAGGACAATAAATTTATTGCCCTTCCTCCGGGCCGTTAACAAATGGAAAAATCCGCCAAGTGCGGTCATCCGGTTTTTAAGTATCTGCCTCAACTCCCGCTTGGAACCGGATTGGTCTTCTGGGCCTTGCGGATGCAGATACTTACTGTATACGCGTAATCGTACAATATCCCAAATGTAAATGCCTTCACTCTTGAGATCAAAAAGGTTATTATCCGATTCAAATGCTAAAAACTTATTCCAGCTATCCATTCATATTCAGACTTTATATAATCCATTATCCAACACTTTTTCGCATAGTAGCCAGTCCAATTCTGTATCTACATCAATATTGTAGATACCCTCCATACAATACTTCCTTATTCTTGAAAATTGATCTATTCTTTGCCTTTTCAGGGATTCAGCATTGATGATATATACTGATCCGTTGAAAAAGTAGACGGGGGGGCATTGCTGCCTGGTATACGTTGTCGTAGTGGACATTTTCCTTAGTAACCCACCCTCATTTTCCTCAAACAGATTGAAGTAGGGGCTCAATTTAGAGGCCCCAACAGAAACCAGCATATCCAAACTCCCTTCCATGGATTGATATTGATCAATCATGACAGACAAATCAACGGCCGACCGGAAAGGCGAGGTGGGTTGAAGAAGCAATATTGCATCATAATAAGTCCCCAACGCTTCATAATGGTTAACCGCGTGTATCAACACATCATACATCGGGGTTTGGTCACCAGCCAGGAAAGCCGGCCTGATAAAGGGAGCAGAATATCCCACCTCCTCAGCCACATGCAATATAGACACATCATCAGTGGTTAGGCAGATATGTTCATCCTGGGTAACCTGCCTGGCTGTTTCAAGGGAATAATGTAAAAGTGGTTTACCTCCAAGCTTTTTAATATTCTTACCTGGTATACCCTTTGAGCCGCCTCTGGCAGGTATGATAACCAAAGTCTTCATCATAAATTCAAATGTTTTATATCTTTTTGGGCCTTTTCTAAATCTTCAGGGCGTCCAATATCCAGCCAATAACCCAGAATATGATAATGACAAACCTTTTTGCCTTGTCTGAGGAGCATTTCCATCATATCTGTCGCATCAAATCTGACACCCTCCGGAATCTGTTCCAGAAATTCCTTCTTTAAAATATAGATCCCTGCATTTGAATAGTAGGCGTATGTTGGTTTCTCTTTTAGTCCACTGACAAATGGCCCATTTGTTTCGATAACCCCGTAAGGAATGTTTACTTGGTAGGAAGTCATGGCAACGACCATGTCAGCGTCGTTATTCATCATCTCCTGAAACATATTCTCAAAATTGATGTCTGTCAGAAGATCAGAGTTCATGATCAGGATATAGTTATGTTTGAAGTTCTCTACCAGCTTCAAACCGCCAAATGTCCCCAAGGGCTCCTTTTCCCAAACGTAATCGATTTGGATCCCCCTGTCACTGCCATCGCCGAAATAATCTTTGATTTGTTCGCCCAGGTATTTGATGCAAAATGTCAGGTTAAATAAGCCAAAAGTCCTTAGCCTATCGACATTGTATTCGACAATTGGTTTATCCCCAATTTTCAACAGGGGTTTAGGGACAGTGAGTGTTTTGGGTCTTAACCTTGTCCCCTCCCCACCTGCCATGATAACAGCATCCAGGGGCAGCAAGGATTTGTATTCGTCAATATTGATTATATCAATTATCCTGGAATCATCATCAACTACAGGAACCAGTCTCATTTTCATCTCCTTCAGCCGTCGGTAATTTTCAGGTAAGAGTTGGGAGCGGTTAAGCCTTTGCGGGTACTTTTGGATGAACATATCAATAGGTGTGTTTAGGTCGAATCCATTGATCAGGCCTCTCCTGATATCGCCGTCGGTGACAGAACCCATCAATTTATTTTCTGCATCCACCATGAAAGCAATGGAGTTAGGTGCCAGTTCATTAAGCTTGGATAATAATTGCCTGACATCGTTGTCTTCTCTAAAAAAATGTCTGTTTCGGTCCTTAATCATTGGCAAATGTTTCAGTCTGATTAAACATCATAAAAGCTTTTCTTCAACAGGTCGGTAAAATCAAACTGCCCTAATTTGTTTATCACTTTTTCTGAAACCAAGCCACCGTCATATGGATTGGTGCTCGTTTTAAGGGTTTCCTGAAATGCTGGTTGAAGGGCTGTTGATATGGCTTTTCGTATATCACTGAGCTCAGGCTGACAATCTATGACCGTACCGGATCGGATGCGGCCCTTTTGTCGATCGCCTATATTTATCGTTGGTATCTTAAAAGAGGGTACTTCCACCAAACCGCTGGAGGAGTTGCCAATAACCAGGTCCACGATAGACAAAGCGGACAAGTACCTTACACGTCCCATAGAGGTAACAGCTATACTATTCAGATGAATAGCCGTATACTCGTCAATCATCTTGTTGATCAACCGCCCATAAGGATCGGCATTGGCCTTTGTGAAAATAATTTTAGCAGATTCAAGTTCGCTAAGTGCATCCAGTAAATCCTGAAATTGTTTTGCCGAAGTGTCCGATTCCAGGGTCACCGGATGAAATGTAACCAGGATATTGGGGAATCCGTCCAAGCTGAATGAAAGTTGCGCCTCCAAAGCTTCTTTATCCAATAAGGATGTCCTGTGAATATTTTCCACACCAGGAGCGCCCACATTGATAACCCGGTCTGGATGCTCACCAAGCTGAATAATTCGTTTCCGGTATGCCTCCGTGGATGGAAAATGAATATGAGCCATTTTGGTGATGGAATGCCTGATGGCCTCATCCATGACCCCCTCTGTCGTTTCGCCTCCGCAGAGATGAACAATTGGAATCCTGGAAAACATGGCTGCAGAGGCCGCAGCAAATATCTCAAACCGGTCTCCGAGTACTAATATGAACTCCGGCTTAAGCTCCTCAAATACTGATGCAAAGCCGATAATCCCCAATCCCACCGATGTGGCTGTTCCAATTACTGTATCGGAGGACAGGAGCAGTTCGACCTTTTTGTCAATGTTCCATCCATCCGCCTCAATTTCTTTATAGGTCAAACCGAATTCGGGTGACAGATGCATACCGGTGACCACCAATTTCAGGTTGAAATCAGTCGATTGATGGAGGCCCTTCAAAATCCAATACAACAATCCGTACTCAGCCCTCGTGCCAGTAATAACACAAACTGTCTTTCCCATCATAGTTCAATTAAATCATCTTCGGCAAAATCACGCTTTGCCACTGAACCCAGAACCTTATCCCAGTCCATAGGGCTCATTCCATTCCCTGGCCTTTTCAGGCCTATATTGTCTTCGGAGAATATTTCACCTTCAGTAATATGCCTGAGGGCTACAATACTTCTGCGGACAATACGAATATTTTTGATTTCGGATGCAGAGGGTTCTTTTATTCCAGATCCTGAAATAGCCAGGGAGATATTCCGGATTGCTCTAGCCATGGAGCTTAGTTCCCGTGTATCCAGAGAAGCCTTATGATCAGGGCCTGGGAGGTCCTTATCCAGGGTAAAATGTTTTTCTATCATTGTGGCGCCTAAAGCCACAGCGGCGATCGGCACCTCTATTCCCAAAGTATGGTCTGAATACCCAGTCTTCACTCCAAGGGTTTCTTCTATGCTTAACATAGCCTTGAGGTTTACATCTTTCATAGGGGTAGGATATTCGGTGTTGCAATGCAAAACGGTAATCCTATCCCTGGAGGCGCCACCAGCTACGAGAATATCTACCGCCTGACTGAGTTCAGGCATGGTAGCCATTCCAGTAGACAAGATCAACTCCTCAAATGAAACCGCCATTTTCCGCAAGTAAGGGAGATTAATAATTTCCCCGGAAGGGATTTTGCCAATACCAACGCCTAACCTCTTCAAAAGATCGATGCTCTCAAAATCAAAGGGGGTAGATAAAAATCCGATTCCCTTTGTCTGGCAATAGGATTGTAACTCCCAATGGTCTGCCTCTGACAATTCGAGTTTCCTGACCATTTCTAGCTGACTCTCTTCCTTTCCTGTGTTGCGCACCTGGTATTCCGCTCTTGGAGCCTTACGGGAAATAATCTTACTGGCTACAAAGGTTTGGAACTTAACATAGTCCGCCCCGCTATCCGCAGCAGCATCTATCAACTTTTTAGCCAATTGAATGTCGCCATTATGGTTTACCCCTGCTTCTGCAATTATGGTCACATGGCTACTCATTGGTGCCCTCCTGCTTTATATATCTCTTTGCTGGTATTCCCATAACTGTAATACCATCTTTAACATCTTTAGTTACCAGGCTGGAAGCTCCAATGGTGGTCATGTTTCCAATGGCTTTATATTGAAGTATGGTACTTTTTACTCCAATAAGATTAGTATCTCCTATCACCACTCCTCCCGAAATATTCACGGAAGGATTGATTACATTATAATCCCCTATTTGCACATCATGTGATACCATGCAATTCAAATTAAAAATATTGAACGAGCCTACTTTTATGGATGTCGTAAATACGCAATTAGCCAAAACCAAATTTCCCTTACCCCATTGAATATCACTAAAATTTCCAATGACCGATTTGTGAATAAGGTTAGGAAAATTAAAATGCGCGGAGAACTTTTCCGCTAGCTTCCTGATAACAGGCGGGTTTCCTACTCCAATAGCCAGTGAAGCCTGGCCGGCAAAAGGAACTAAATCGGCTTCACCGAATACCTCTATTGCCTGATCACCCATCCGTATAGCCGGCCCACGTTTCACATCTACAAAACCCCGGATATGATAACGCCCTAATGTCTGTATAAAGTAGTAGGCCTCCTTTGCCATTCCTCCCGCGCCCAGAATAAATAATTCTTCCATTGGCATTGCATTATCGTACACTACTAGGGATATTCACAACCCTTTGTTCGAGCCATTCAGCGTTCACCAGGTTATATGCCTGACAATCTTTGTACATGCCGAGCTTATTCATCAATTTCCAGATGGGACGTGTCATTACACCGTTGGCATTGGAATCTGCCAAAAATGACTCCTTTTGCGATTGGTCGTCGAACATCAGTGCATTCAACCAATAATTGGCTTTAGCTTCCGGCAGCTCGTCCACATAAGATATATTCTTCTTACTGAAAAAGTCTCTGTATAGATTTGCCAGTTTCCGTTTATTTTCCAGAAATGCTGGCAATTGTTCCAACTGCGCGCATGCCATAGCAGCATTTAAATTGGGCATCCGATAGTTATAGCCTATTTCATCATGATCATACTCCCAGACATGAGGGATTTTTGCCGTAGTAGATAAATGACGTGCTTTCCGCGCAATCTGGTCGTCTGAGGTAATAATAGCGCCCCCTCCTCCACAAGTCACCGTTTTATTCCCATTGAAACTAAACGCACCCATCAACCCAAACGTACCCGTATGTTGTCCCTTATAAAAGCTGCCTAATGATTCTGCCGCATCTTCTATCAATGCAATACCATATTGCTGACAGATACCAGAAATTTGGTCAATCCTTAATGGAAATCCAAAAGTATGCATGGGCACGCAGGCAGCCACCCGCTTGCCCGTCGTCTTATTGATACATCCTTCCGCCGTATTCGCGCAGCAGGTCGAAAGAAAATCTTCCAGGGATGCTGGTGACATACCTAAAGTATCCTTATCGACGTCAATAAATATAGGGGTCCCCCCGGCCATGCGGACGGCATTGGCGGTCGCCACAAAAGTCAAAGGCTGGGTTATGACCTCATCACCTTCAGACACACCGGCAATCATCAATGCAAGATGTAAGGCGGCGGTCCCATTAACCGTAGCTATTGCATACCCACCACCAGTAATCTCCACCATCATTGCTTCAAACCGTGTTACGTACGCTCCCACCGAAGAGACGAAGGTAGAATCAATGGCATCCAACACATATTTGCGCTCATTGCCGGAAAACTTAGGGGCATGGAGTGGTATTAACCCATCCGGCTGTAGGAAGGCTCTCCTGATAAAGGAGACAATCTCCATGTTGGTTGTCATATACTACAAATTATACATTTCGACTTTGTACCTGCTTATATTCCCAGGTTCTGCAAACCAGGAAATCGTTTCTTTCAATCCCTGCTCAAGGTCGAATCGCTGTTTCCAGCTTGTATTTTCCAATAACTTCTTATTTGATCCCAATAGCCTGAACACTTCAGAAGCCTGAGGCCTGATCCTGATGTCGTCCATTAAAATTTTAGCCTTCGGATTGATCAGATTGATCAATGACTGGGCCAGGTCTCCAACACTGATTTCTTTCTGGGTGGCGATGTTACAACCCTGCCCAACCAAAGTATCTGACTTGGCTATTTCCACGAACCCCTCTACAGTATCCAACACATATACCAGGTCTCTGGTAGGTGTAAGATCTCCCAATTTAATCGAGGTCTGCCCATTCAATAACTGAGTAATGATCGTCGGAATAACAGCTCTCGCTGATTGTCTCGGACCAAAAGTATTGAATGGACGCACAATGGTAAGCGGAAGGTTGAAACTCCTATAAAACGATTCTGCAATACAATCTGCACCTATTTTGGAGGCGGAGTATGGCGATTGTGGCTGGCGGGGATGGATCTCATCAATGGGAACATATTGTGCTGTTCCGTAAACTTCTGAAGTGGATGTAATCAGTACCCGCTCTATGCCCAGATCCCTGGCTGACTGAACTATATTCAATGTACCCTTTACGTTGGTATCGATATAGGAATCAGGTGAATGATAACTGAAGGGGATAGCAATCAGTGCGGCAAGGTGGAAAACCACAGAAACGCCCTCCATTGACCGGCGTACCCCGTTGGGGTCTCTAACGTCCCCCGCAACGACCTCAAGCATAGCAAGCTTTTCCTTAGGCAATGTATCCAGCCAACCCCAGCTATTAAATGAATTATAGCATACAAAACACTTAACCTTGCAGCCCTCTTCCAGCAACCGTTCAACAAGATGACTTCCTATAAAACCATCAGCGCCAGTCACCAGGACTTTCTTATTATCCAATACCATGATCTCTACGTTCCATTAGCCAAATAAAATGTTATCCACCCCGGCAAGATATTAAAAATTCTTAATCCAGAAAGGATTATCCAATGACATTTATAATAATTGCTATAATATGTAGTTTGGCACCCAGTGAGATCGAATTGTTTCAGGGATACCTTATTCCCTCCCTGGTGCTCCATTAACAAAGTCCCGGAAACGCTTAAAATTTCTGACGGAGAAATTAAAACCCCTGACCGACCATTTGGGTAAATGGAATAAAGGCCATGTCACCGTCCAGAAATAAAAATACTGGCCAAAAGTATTCTTCAAAACCACATAGGGAGACTCATTTTTAAATGCCGGAAGCGTCTTCTTTCTATATCGTACAATCCAGATGGGAAAATAACCTATTAATATTTCATTGGCAACTCTGGTCAGAGGGAATGTTGGATGTTCCTTCTTTAAGTCGACAAGAATGGCGTAAAAATTCGCACCAAAAACCTTGAAGAAGTTGTAGCCTCCAGAGTTTTCTACCTGTGCTGCGATAATTGGTGTCTCTACATAAACATTGTCATAGCCCCCATATACAGCACCTAAAATCAAAGGAACCTGGCTGAGGTAAGTATTGCTGTAGTCTTCAAATGGGATAATATCAACGAAAGACCTGTTAATAATATTTCCGGAAATGAAAGTGCTGTAAACATGAATCTTCTTAACAAATTCTTCTGGAGACTTAAAAGTCGCAAACCCTCCCCCGCTAATAGAAACTGGTGGAATAGGATCTCCAGAATTGATGGGTAACCCTCGCAAATGAACGACTCCCCATTCCCCTTCCTGTAGAATATGGAAAATAAACTTGAGAGAGCCCTGAAGCCAAACGTCATCATCGCCGAATGCAACCACATATTTCCCTGTAGCCATCTTATAACACTGGTTAATGTTAAAGTCCGGCCCCATATTCTGTTCATTCCGAACATAAACCATTGTCAGCCCTTTGGTCTTGTAGCTTTCTACAACCTCCCTTGTATTGTCGGTCGAACAGTTATCGGAAACAATCAATTCCAGCAAATCGCTTAAAGGCAATTCGCTCAGTTGATCAAATAAGTACTTCAGGCACCGATCCAGAAAAGAAGCCCTGTTATACGTAGGTATTGCAATAGTCAATAATGCCATAAAGCCTTCTTACGTTTAAAAATAAGACTAACCCATCCCAGACTTCCAAAGACAACCAAGAGACAATAGCCAGAGACAATACCGGTTACGCCATAAAGATGGCCCAATCCAAGGGTGGACAAAGTAGTTGCAATCGCAAGGACGACAGATTGTGTGAGCAGCGGTTCTTTCTTGTGGCACCTCAGGTAGATCGCAAGTGCGCCAACAAGTTGATTTGAAAAGGTGGCGATGCACATCAAAACAAGCGGCACTAATGGAAGAAACCTATTTCCAATAGGAAGTCCCGCAAATCTAAATAACACCACACAGCATGCAAAAATAAGTAAACTGGCAAAACTAATAAAACTTGCCTGCCGGACGGTCCTGTTAAAAACATGATCCAGCTCCGTGTATTTTTTAGTAGCGATTAGTCCGGAAAATAAAGGGACCTTTGTACTTAGCCAGCTCATGGATAGGGAGTTGATCCCATTTAGGGCTGCCAGTGTCATCCCCATTTGACCTGCCACTACTGGTCCATCTGTGGCAAACAACACAGGATTGAACATCTGGAAGATAAAATATCCACTGATCCAGCTTACGGCAATTCTCCACTGATAGGGGAAAATTTCCCTTTTATAATCGATCCCCCAGTCTCTGACTTTATAATTCCATACGTTAACCAATAAGGTCCGGGCTGGGGACAAAAATGTAGTTATTGCAATAACAGAGAATGCGACCAGGGAAGCAATAGCTGTAGCATAAAGCTTTCCTCCTAACATTAATACAATAAAAAGCGTACATATATACCCACACTGCTGGAAAAACCGAGTCCTTGCTACCTCTCTGACTTTGCCTAACCCTTCCAGATAGGCCAAAAGTGGATCCACGAGAAACATGAGCGCCGTGGACAAAGACAATAGTATCCAAGGCGTCATCCAATTAACATCATTACCCTTTCCAAAATGATGAAAGAAGTAAAATCCAACCCCAAGCAAAATCAGGAATACTCCTACAGATATGAAAGAGAACCATCTAATGTAAAAATGAAGCAGGGAAGACAACCTTGAAGCATGCTTAATTTCCCCCTTGAGGTGGTGCCCGTCCCACTCCAGGTGCGCAATTTCGTGAGCAGCAAACTGAGTAATGATCCCATTGAGTCCCAATTCGAAAAAAATCTGCATGGCAACTATACTACCAAAGGTGTAATAGTATCCTTGTTCTACCTGGGTAAGATGTCTGGCTATTAAAAATATAGACGCAACTCCCCCGGCAGCCTGAATACCCCTGGCCAGAATGGTATAAAAAATGGTCCTGTTAATGCCCAATCTGTCCTTAAATTTCGACAATACGCCCATGCTGGTCAGCTCACTCATAGGTCTTCAGTCTTAAAAAGGTCAAGATTCAGGGTCAGGCCGGCAATGGATCGTAAGTAATCTTGAGATCCTGCCTTAGAATAGAAGGTATCGTTGATGGCAATCCTTTTTATAGTCGGCTCCTTTATCAAAGTCCCCGCTTCTATTGCATCATGAAGCAATTCCAGTATCGCCGATCCGAATCCACCATTGCGCTGGTGCTCCTCTATAGTAATAATGGTCCGATATCTGTTGAAGAGTTCCGTAAGCACTTCCTTATCCATGGGTTTGACAAATGGGAAGCTATACACAGAGGCTTGTATGCCATTTTCGTTCAGGAAGTCAGTGACATATTTGAGCATGGAACCGGTTGAAAAGACAGCCGTCGCTCCTTCACGGGTAACTATAGGTAAAATCTGCCCAACCCTCAGCTCAGCGGGTTGTTCCACCCTTGAAATCACGGGTTCTCCCGCTTTGCCGAGTCTGATATAACAGGGTCCGCTATGCCGGGACATTAACCGGGTCACGGCAGCCGCCTCATAAGGATCGGCAGGAGCGCTAACGATTAAATTGGGTATAATCCTCAGCATACCCAATTCCTCGGTAGCATGATGGGAGGGCCCCAATGAAGCGTACGCATATCCGCCGCCGACCGCCACAATACGGACTGGAAGGTTATGGTAACATATATCGTATCGGATCTGCTCCATACACCTGAGGGTCGGGAAATTCCCTATAGAGTAAATAAATACACTGTAACCCTCCATGGCCAATCCTGCAGCGAGCCCTGCCATATTCTGTTCAGCAATTCCCACATTCAGGTACCTGTCCGGGAATTTCTCCGCAAAAGGTTCCACCACACTAAACCCAAGGTCAGCTACTACCAGGAAAATCTTTTCATCAACCTCCGCAAGGCGAATGAGCTCAGTAATAAAAGCTGTACGCATCTTTTACATTTAAGTATATATACATAGGCAACCTGCCTTGTGAATTATAGCAAAGCTAACGTCCAAAAGACGTAGAATTAGCAGGTTGAAACTAGTGGTTGGTTGTTAGGATTATTCCTTGAAGGGTAGAAGAGCGAAGCCTGGTTAATCGAGTTGCCCTAATGCCTGCTGGTATTCTGTGGCATTGGGTGACTTGTAATGCCACAAAAGTTTATTCTCCATAAAGTCAACACCTTTCCCTTTAACGGTATGCGCAATGACGACCTTGGGCACTCCGTTCCGGGCGGCCTTTGCAGATGATAAAGTCGTATAAATTTCCTGAATCTCATGGCCGTCAATAGTAAACACTTCCCATTTAAAGGCCTCGAATTTCTGTATGAGCGGTTCCAGATCAATGACATCCTTTACAAAACCAAGGCTTTGTATTTTGTTATAATCTATAATGACGACCAGATTATCCAGCCCAAGCTGAGGAGCTAGTAGAAAGGATTCCCAATTCGAACCTTCGTCCAGCTCCCCATCACTCATTAAACAAAAGGTAGTCCAAGGCCGAGCTTTCCGCTTTGCTGCAAGGGCCAAGCCACATGCTATGGGAAGCCCGTGACCCAGGCTGCCGGCAGATATTTCAACTCCTGGGATATAGTGACTGATATGCGTCAGAAAAGAGCTACCATCCTGTCCATAGGACGCCAGACTTTCCATGGGAAAGAACCCTTTAAGTCCTAGTACTGCATACAACGCAGAGCAGGCATGGCCTTTTGAAAGCAAAAGACGGTCTCTGTCCACCATTTTGGGCTCAGACGGATCAACATGAAGAACATCTTCATAAAGCACCGCCAGTATATCTGCCATAGAAAAGGCACCTCCAATATGTGAAGATTTTGCCTCATATACCATGGACAATGCGGTTTTTCGAATCTCCCCGGCTAGATATGTTGTTGATTTGGCATCCATGCCTATTGGTTGAATTTATTCAAAATATAATGAACAGTGCCTTCCAATTTTTGATCAAAATTACTCTCAGACAGCTCTCCTAATGATTCTTTCAGCTTATTTGTTATCCCCCTCAGCATCATTGGCTGGTTCTTCCTATACGGCAAAGCACCAAAATGAACGGTCCCCTGTCCTCGTCCCATGAAACGGTATATCCTTTCTACTACAGTCCTTAAAGAATACAGGTGTTTCGATGACAAATTATAAACTCCGTCTGGCATTTCCACTGTGTTCATCTTAAATATCCATCTGGCCAGGTCCTTTACATACAGATAGGCATACTGCTGTTCTCCTAAAGTCATATCCATCACCTCTCCTTTGGCCAGCCGGCGAACCAGCATAGGTATAAACCAATCAAAGGATTCCTTTTCACCATAGCAGGGAAATAACCTCACCCATTGCCAACGGATACCTGCCTCTTCACAGAAGCCTTTGACTGCCTCTTTAGCCATGAGTTTGATCACCCCGTAGGCGGAGTTGGGATTGCAAGGGAAGTTTTCGTCAACTGCACCATCAAAGTAACCATATTCCGCTTGTGATCCCAATCCTATAAATTGACGCGTATTTGCAATTTTTGCCAGTTCCAGCAATTCAAATAATAAGGAAAGATTCTGTTGCTGAAGCGTCCAATCACTTCTATCCTTAGCCGAGACACCTTCCCATGCACCATGAATGATTAAACTGGGTCCAAATGCACTCACCTCCTGACGCCAACCACTGCGACCTGTATTTATCCAGGTTATCCGCTCGTCAAATTCCAAACAACGCCAACGATCGGATCCTTCTCTGATCAGGCCTCCAACCTCATAACCATGAGAAAGAAATACCTCTGCCAGGTGGGCTCCAATAAATCCTGTAATCCCTGTTATTAATACTCGATCAGGCATGCAGGTAATTTAGAATTTGCTTCTTTGTAATATCCTTCATGTCCGTATCGCCTGAAAAATATTGCTTGTACCAGTCTATAGTGTATTCCAGCGCCTGAGCTGCTCTCAGCTTTGGACGCCATTGGAGTTCCTGGACCGACCTGCTGATATCCAGCTTCAGTAGCCCTGCTTCGTGGACTGGACTGTTTGAGGGTACTACCTGATATTCCCCGCTACCCCATATCTGTAATGCAATTTGAGCCATTACTTCTACGGGCAGTGCGTCTTCTGCATATGGTCCAAAATTATAAGCTTTCCCATATGCCAAAGCCGATTCCGTCATTTTTGCACCTAGCATGAGGTATCCACAAAGCGGCTCCAATACGTGCTGCCAGGGCCTGACAGAGTTGGGGTTACGAAGTGTGATCTCTTTTTGACGGCCCAGGGCCCGGGCAATATCGGGGAGAAGCCTGTCTTTTGCCCAATCCCCTCCACCTATCACATTTCCAGCTCTGGCAGAAGCAATGCACTTCTGATGAGCGGAATATTGGACAGGATTAAAAAAAGCATTCCGGTAACTATCAATGACTAATTCAGCACAAGCTTTGCTGGCGCTGTATGGGTCATACCCACCCAGACGGTCTTCCTCTCTATATGGATAAACCCATTCATTGTTATAGTACACTTTATCGGTGGTGATTAATACCACCTCACATTTTTTATCAAGGGTTCTGACTACGTCCAGGAGATTAGCGGTGCCCATTACATTTACCCCAAATGTCTCCACAGGAATTTCGTAGGAAAGCCTGACTAATGGCTGGGCTGCCATGTGGAATATCATATCGGGCTGAAATGCCTGAATGCTCTGTTTTAGTAAAGGCAGATCTCTCAGGTCTCCTATCACAGAGGCACAAATATGATCTCCATCGATCAGGTGATAGAGATCTTCGCTGGTTTCAGGAGCCAGGGCGTAACCACCAATCTCAGCACCTAGCATGGATAGCAACTGGATCATCCAGGAGCCTTTGAAACCGGTATGACCCGTAACAAATACCCTACGATTTTTGTATGTTTTCACCAGATGATCCCACATACTTACCAAATTTTCCAAGGTGCGTTGTTTGTGCTCCATGCCTCTTCCAAATCCATTTTATCCTTAAGCGTATCCATTGGTCTCCAGAATCCTTCATGCTTAAAAGCATACATCTGATTTTGGCGGGCAATCGTTTCCAATGGTCCCTTTTCAAAAACGGTCATATCATTTTCTATGTAGTCAAACACAGAGGGTTCGCATACAAAAAAGCCGGCATTGATCCAGTGACCGTCGCCTTTAGGTTTTTCCTGGAATGAATGAACCTGGTCTCCCACCAGACCAAGGGCACCGAACTTACCCTGAGGTTGAACTGCGGTAACCGTAAGTGTGGCACTGTTTTTTTTATGAAATTCAAGCAGCTGGGTAATATTCACATCTGCTACCCCATCACCATAAGTTAGCATAAATGGATTATCTCCCACATAGGATTTCACTCTTTTGACACGGCCCCCTGTCATTGTCTCCTTTCCAGTATCCACCAGGGTAATAGTCCAAGGTTCGGCCTGGGTATCATGAACCCGGACAGAGTTATTTTTCAAATCAATCGTCACATCTGACTTGTGCAGGAAATAATTGGAGAAATATTCTTTAATCACGTATCCCTTATATCCCAGGCAAACGATGAACTCATTAAATCCCTGGGCTGAATAAATCTTCATGATATGCCATAGAATAGGCATACCTCCTATTTCCACCATAGGTTTAGGTTTGATACCTGTTTCCTCGGATAAACGTGTTCCGAATCCACCAGCCAGCAACACTACTTTCATATTAATAATCTCTTTATAATTAAAAAACACGATGCCAGAAATCCTCCTAATATCATGCCTAATACAAATCCCATTTTAGCGCCGAGGTGCTTAACTGTCAGTGGATACCTGGGCACATCGACCACTTGGATAACAGGCGTTTCTTCTGAAAGCGACATTTTAGCCATCTCCAGGTTGCGTACAACCTCCCCATACATAGTCTGCAGAATCGCCTTATCCCTGGTCATGTATTCTGTCTTGACAGTAGCTACTTTAAGGACAGGATTTTGATTCAGGTCCTCTGATTCTGCAGCCTGGAAGGTCTTTTGTGTTAATTCTGACAGAATGGAATCTGCCTGGGCCTGTAGACGGCTGACCGTCTGCTGGGACCGCTGTGTTTTAGTCTCTATATAAAACCTCGTTGCCTCAGAAACCAGCCTTTCCGTAAATATCTTTGAAAACTCTTCGTTAAGCGTGGTCGTCTTAACGGCTATAAAGTTGAGTTTCTTATCAGGCTTATCTGCAGTGATGTTATTTTTGACAATCTGCATGTATAGCTGGGTCATAATACTATCCTGGACCCTGTTAAGGCTATCTGTAGGAGATTGAAGAGGAAACCTGAACTCGTTTAATTCAGGATGATGTTCTTTCCACTTTGATTTCAAACCGTATATCTGAATGTAATAATCAGCCAGGGTAATGTTCTGGCCATCTACCTCAAGAGAAGATAGCAGCGTACGTTCTACCATCAGCTTCGATTTGAGGAACTCCATAATGTTATCCTCATTAAAGATACCACTGCCATTGCCCCCAGAGCTTCCCAAATCAACGCCAAACTGGGAGGCAATGCTTGAGTAAGAGCCTAATAAGCCACCGCCACGACTTTCATCCAGTACAAAAGTGAGTTGGGCTTCGTACTGTTTTTTCTTTAATAAAGCATAGATCAGACCAAGGACACCAAAGAGCACCCCTACAATAAGCAATATCTTCCACTGACGGGTCAGATACCTGATTAACTCTTTGAACTGCTGAAAAAGGTCTTTTAATGAAAGTTCTTTTTCCGCATCCCCATTTATTTGATCCATTGCGTTAGGGACACTCATATCAATAGGACTTTGAATTATTTTACCAGTGCTACAACCACCGCAATCAAGGCTACCAGGCCGCTTGTCAATCCGACTATTTCCTGCGTGGAGAGCCCAGGACGTACTTTTTTGGCAGGTACAAAGATTTCCGATCCAGGTCTCACATTTGGATAATGGTTAAAGAATAATACCTTATGGGTGGAAGCTACTTCTCCGTTGGGGTAAACTACATAGCTTCCCCTCTTCAGAGCAGAGGAAGTAAAGCCCCCTCCCTGGCTTATAAAGTCTTTAAACTTATATTTCTTTTCGAACCGGACCATTTTAGGGTAAAATATTTCTCCATACAAAGTGACTGTTTCAGCCTTCTTTGGAACGTGAATAATATCCTCCTTTTCCAGTTGCAGGTCATATTTAGAGCCTGGATTGTCCAAGGCTTCATCCAGGTTAATCCCCACCACTTGCTTAGAAGAGTCCATGGAAGACCTGATTTTCCTTACCTCCAGAGAATCATCTCCCCTGTTAGCGCTGGCAAATACGTCCAGTTTATTTTTTTCAAAATCTGAGTTAGCCCCTTCTATTCCCGGAAGCCTCATCAATAAGGCGCCTTCAGGAAAAGCATCCGGTTTGAGGCCCCCGGCTTTGCGTATAAGATCTGAAAGCTTTTCGTTCCTGGAATCGATCACATAGGCTCCAGGATATAAGACCTGTCCTTCTATTTTGACGACAATCTGCTCATGATAGCCAGGAGCATGCCTGACCATAATCTGATCAAATGGCTCAATAGCAAAGGCCTGAGCAACCGAGTCTTCCTTCAGATTACTTTGGATGGAAAATCTGCCGACAATAGCTACGGTTGTATCATTAGGATTATAATGCTGAGATCGCACCCTTCTGGCAACTTCTATCTGATTAAGAGAAGCCGCATCCTTCAGTCCTCCTGCCAGCAGAATGATATCGCCCAGATGCATTCCCTCATAATAATCGATCGTATCGGGATGATTAACCTCTCCGTGAACGATTACGTAGTAAGGTTCTCGGATCTTAAACTTCGAATAAATAAATACACTGTCATTTTTCTGGAGGGGAATGGAAGAGCGACCATCAACGACATCGTTGACATTAAAACTGATAGCCTGGGGTGTATAATCGGGCCCTAATCGTTTGATCAATCCCCTGTCCATAAACGCGTCTTCTTTTACACCCGCCGCATTGGTGATCAGTTCCTTTACTGTCATACCAGGTGAAAGTGCAAAATCACCAGCATGAAATACTGCACCTGTTATTACTACCCTGTTCGTATATCTGTCGAGAATGGAGTCTATGAAAAATACATCCCCTCCATGCAGTCCAAAGCTTTGAATGGAGTCCTGAGGAATGGTAAGTATCTCCTTTTCTCTGTCATTAATCCTCTCTGCTCTGATAAAACCCTTATAAGCCCTGCTGGTATATCCCCCGCTATAGTTGATGATGTCTGCCAGTGTTTCCCCTGGTTTTGCTTCAAAGATAGCCGGATGTTTAACCTGACCTGTCAGTTCAACTCTTGTAATGTATGGGTTTACTTTAATAATGTCCTGATCCCTTAACAGTACATTCTTACCAAGACTTCCATGTATTAAAAAATCGTACAGGTCAAAATGAACGATGGTCTGGCCGTCCCTGACGACCTGTATATCTCTGAAGGAGGCATTGGTATCAGGGCCGCCTGAAACATACAATGCATTGGCAACCGTGGCCAGAGAGGGAAGGGTATAGGAACCCGGACGCATGATTTCGCCTATGACCATCACCTGGATACTGCGTATATTCCCTAAAGACAATTGAACATGGGTTTTACCACTGGCAATTCCACTATAGATAGAAAGTAATTTCTGTTGGATTTTAACCTTTGCCTCATCCATGGTTAGTCCGCTAACCTGAATCAGGCCGACATTCTGCAAATTGACAAACCCATCAGGGGAAACCTTAAGCTGGGAACTTTTTTCAGAATAACCGAAAACATCCAGTAATAGTTCATCCCCAGCTCCAATAATATAATTGCCAGGAGTGGGTATATTCAAATTGGGCTCAAAAGTCAGATTAGTATTGCTAAATAGGTTCGCCCCGAATATTTTTCTACGAAACGCACGTATGCGTTCGTCCTCCTCCATTTTTAGAGAGTCTGAAGAGCTCAATGCCCTATAACTTCTGCCATATTTGCTCTTGCTGGAGTCCTGAGCGGAGGTAGTTGAACTGGTGTATCCCATAGAAACCTCATTCAACCTGGTCCTCAACTTGTCAACCTGATCAGGAGACATTCCTTTTGCCTGGGCCTGGGAACATATATCATCCACAGATAATCCTGCAGCCGAAGCTTTCTGCCAGAGCTGTTGAAGCTGCTGATCGCTGAGGTTATCTACGTTTACGGTAGAAAAATCTATGTTGGACGGTAATTGCTGTGCATATAAGGTACCTGAAAAAAAGAAAAGAAAACCGCAAAGGATAATAGGAACGATATAACGGTGCATACTTATAAATAAATATTACAATATAAGGCTCAACAAGGGAATCCCTTTGTTCAAACGATCGCAAATATAGGTTTTTAGACCTATAAAATCGCTGCCTGTAACTATTTCAAATACTTATTAAAAAAGCTTTCCAGAAATCTTAGCGCGGTTTTAACAACACGCTAACGATTGGACATTTACGCCCACAAACCGCTTTGCGAAAAAAGAAATATTTTCCAGTCGCTAATATATGTTAGACCAATTTTATTATCGTTTTAA
>CAJCIQ010000059.1 GCA_903970475.1 Beijerinckiaceae bacterium | reverse complement strand
GCAGGAATGATGCCTTCCAGCTTTGCCAGTTCAAAAGCAGAAGCCAATGCTTCTTCATCGGTGGCGCTCAGAAAAGTCGCCCTGCCGCTATCATAAAGATGGGCATGCAAGGGTCCTATACCTGGGTAATCCAATCCAGCGGAAATACTATGGGGTTCTACCACTTGCCCGTCTTCCGTTTGCATCACCAGGCTACGGCTTCCATGGAGTACGCCAGGCTTACCCAATTGAGTAGTGGCTGCACTCATGCCGCTGTGTACGCCATGACCGGCCGCTTCAACCGCATAGAGACCCACCGTGGGTTCATCCAGGAAATGATAAAAGGCGCCGGCCGCATTGCTTCCCCCGCCTACACAAGCTATAACGTGTGTGGGCAGTTCGGAACCTGTCGCTTCTTTCAATTGAAACCGGATTTCCTCAGAGATCACGCTTTGAAACCGGGCTACCATATCCGGATAAGGATGAGGCCCTACCACGGAACCAATGATATAATGCGTATCCACCGGGTTGTTGATCCAATCCCTGATGGCTTCATTGGTGGCGTCCTTGAGGGTCTTGCTTCCACTGACGGCGGGCACTACGGTTGCCCCCAGCATCTTCATGCGGGCCACGTTGGGCGCCTGGCGCTCTATATCCTTTTCACCCATGTATACAATACATTCCAGCCCCATCAAGGCGCAAACCGTTGCCGTGGCAACACCATGCTGGCCTGCTCCCGTTTCGGCAATGATGCGATGCTTACCTAGTCTTTGGGCCATCAGCATCTGACCTATGGTATTGTTGATCTTATGGGCTCCCGTATGATTGAGGTCTTCCCTTTTGAGGTAAATCTCCGCTCCGTATTTACGGGACAGGCGGGTGGCCAGGTAAAGGGGGGAAGGCCTGCCCACGTAATCTTTTAACAAGGCATGAAACTGTTTTTGGAAGGAAGCTTCATGCATGATCTCCAGGTAACGGGTCCGTAATTCTTCCACATTGGGATACAGCATTTCGGGTACAAAAGCACCCCCGAACTTACCATAATACCCTTGTTCATTTACTTGATATAATGACATAAGAATATTGTTATAAAGCTTTAACTGCCTGCACAAAAGGCTTGATCAATTCCATATCCTTTATCCCCGGATGCTTCTCAAACTTCGAATTGATGTCTACAGCAAACAGGTTCCTACCCCCTTCTGTTCCCATAAATTCCCTGATAGCATCCGCATCCTCCGGTGAAATTCCCCCAGACAACAAAAATGGTTTGGATACCTGAACATCAGCTAACAAACGCCAATCAAATTTTTTACCGGTCCCGCCATATTGCCCGGAAGCGGTATCAAACAGAAACAGGTCGCAGGCCGTCATGTAATTGCGGACCTTCCATTCTATGTTTTCGTCGGGGCCAATCCGGAAAGCTTTGATGGTTTCCAGCTGATCGGATATCCGTTCACAGAATTTGGGCGTTTCATCCCCATGCAATTGGACCATGTGCAGTCCATAGGCATCGGCAGCCCGCATCACCTCCTCGTAGGTTGGATTGACAAATACCCCCACTTTATTGATATAACCCCTGAACTTACGTACATCTTCGGCAGGTATTTGCCCACCCAGGAACCTGGGCGATTGGGGATAAAACATAAACCCGGCAAACTCCACTTGCTGGTCTTCCAGCCCCTGAAGCTGTTCCATCTGGGTCATGCTGCAAACTTTGATACGCATATCGGAGCTTATAATTGATCCACGAATTGCTTAAAGGCTTCCCCTGGATTGGCCTGGCGCATAAAAGTCTCCCCTATCAGAAATCCGGTAAAACCATGGGCCTTCATCAGGCGTATGGTATCCGGATCGCTGATCCCGCTTTCTGCCACCTTAGGCAGGTGGGCAGGTAAACGGGAAGCCAGATCCAAAGAACGGGCTATATCCACTGCAAAGGTCTTTAAATCCCGGTTATTAATACCTATCAGATCCACCTCCGGGCATACATGTCCCAATTCTTCATCGGCGTGTAATTCCAGGAGTACTTCCAATCCCAGCCCCTGGGCAAAATGGCCCAGTTCCTTTACGCGCTCAGGAGTCAAAGACGCCGCAATCAGCAGGATCACGTCAGCCCCCATACCTTTTGCTTCCAGGATCTGATATTCATCGATGATAAAATCCTTACGCAATAGGGGAATTTCATTAACCCTGGCCTCTATCAGATCCTGGCTGCTGCCACCAAAGAATTCCGTATCGGTGAGCACGGATAGGCCGGAAGCACCGTACCGGGTATAGGCCCTGGTCACCGCCAGGGGATCTCCTCCCCCCTGGAATAACCCTTTGGAGGGCGACTTTCTTTTGTATTCAGCAATGATCCCGGTTTTGGAAGGATCCGCCAGAAAGGATTTCAAGGACAAGGCCTTCCTGCCGAAAGCCGGCGAAGACCGCAATTCCGACTCCGAAACCTTGCTTTTAGCCAGTGCTACTTCTTTATACTTATGTGCTATGATGGTTTCCAGAATAGTCATAATCTAGGGTTGTAAGGCCAGCAATTGCTGTAGAGCGCCCAAAGCTTTTCCGCTTTCCAGGCTTTCCAGGGCCATTTGGTAACATTGGTCATACTCCCCATATTTTCCAGTACAATAAAGTCCCATGGCGGCATTAGCGACGACAACCGCGTGCTGGGCCCAGGAGCCTTCTGCGGAGAGGATTTTTAAAAATAGCTTTGCTGCTTCTTCCACCGTATTACCTCCATACAAATCGGAGGCCAGTACGGAACGTTTGCCCAATTGTTCTGCCGACATGATCCTTTCCCCATGCTGGTCTATGACCTTGGTATCCCCCGTTAATGAAATTTCATCATACCCATCCAGGCCGTGGATAATGGTAAAGGCTTTGGTATCTTGTTGAAGCAGATAGGCATATATCCTGGCCATTTCCAGGTTGTAGACGCCTATGAGCTGATAGGGTGGTTTCACCGGATTTACCAGAGGTCCCAGCATGTTGAAAAAGGTACGCATGCCCAGGTTTTTCCGGATAGGGCCCACCGCTTTAAGGGCAGGATGGAATTGGGGTGCATGTAAAAAACAAATCCCCGCTGTTTCAACCTCTTGGTGCAATACCTTGGTGTCGCTCTTAAACTTATACCCCAACTGCTCCATCACGTTGGAAGCCCCGCTAATGGTGGAGGCTCCATAGTTACCATGTTTGGCCACGGGCTGACCGGCACCGGCTATGATAAAGCAGGAGAGGGTGGAAATGTTGAATGTGTTTTTGCCATCACCTCCCGTACCCACTACGTCGATGGCGTCCAGCCCTTTGAGGTCGACCGGGATACACAATTCATGGAGGGCGTCCCTGAAGCCTTGCAGCTCTTCAATAGTAATGCTCCGCATCAAAAACACCGTAATGAAGGAACTAACCTCGGTGTCGCTGTAAGCCCCTTTGGAGATTTGAACCAGGGTGTCTTTAGCCTGTTCCCTGGTCAGCGTCTTGTGTTCAAACAAGTGTTGCAATATTTTCTTCATGGTCGGAGCATTATTGGGTGAGCCAATTGTATAACAATATTTCTCCCTGAGGAGTGAGCACCGATTCCGGATGGAATTGTACCCCTTTGACGTCGTATTGTTTATGCCGTAAAGCCATGATCATGCCCTGCGTATCTCTGGCAGTGATTTCCAACTCATCTGGAAAATCCTCATCACTGACCACCCAACTATGATACCGGCCAACGGCCAGCTCCGCCGGCAGGCTGGAAAAGATGTCTTCGCCAGGATGGAGAATATTAATGGGCGTTGCCACCCCGTGGTATACCTTAGTAAGATTGGTCAGCTTGGCCCCAAAGGCTTCTCCTATGGCCTGGTGTCCCAGACAAACACCCAGTATGGATTTGGTAGGCGCGTATTCTTTAATCAGGGGTAAAAGCAGCCCTGCTTCTGAAGGGATGCCTGGTCCTGGTGAAAGGATGATTTTATCGAAGCGCTTCACTTCTTCCAAAGGAATTTGGTCGTTTCGAAATACTTCCACCTTTTGATGCAGTGTTTTTTCCACCAGGTGCACCAGGTTGTAGGTAAAAGAATCGTAGTTGTCGAATACCAATATGCGTGTCTTCATAATTACAGTTTTTCAGCCAGCTCCAGGGCCTTTTTGAGGGCGTTCAATTTGTTGTTTACTTCCTGCAATTCGGTCTCGGGATCAGAGGCGGCAACGATGCCTGCCCCGGCCTGATAGGTGAGGGTATTACCCCTGCTCATGAAGGTGCGGATCATGATAGCGTGTACGCAACTTCCATTGAATCCCATAAAGCCGATGGCGCCTCCATAATAACCCCTGGAAGTAGGTTCCAGGGAATCGATGATCTGCATGGCTTTGAACTTGGGCGCTCCGCTTAGTGTTCCCGCAGGAAAAGTGGTGGCCAGCAGTTGAAAAGGATTGGCTCCTTCCGGCACTTTACCCGTAACCTCACTCACCAGGTGAATAACGTGGGAGAAGTACTGCACATGCCTGTAGTTGGTCACCGTTACTTCGGTACAACTGCGGCTCAGGTCGTTGCGGGCTAAGTCCACCAGCATCACATGCTCCGCATTTTCTTTGGGATCTTTCAGCAACTTCTCTGCGCTCGCTTTGTCAACCGCATCGTCGCCCGTGCGCTTGAACGTTCCTGCAATGGGGTGGATGACGGCCTTATCTTTGTCAACGATAATCTGACTTTCGGGACTGGAACCCATAAGCTTATAATCCCCGTAATCAAAGAAGAACAGATAAGGAGAAGGATTGATGCTGCGCAGGGCCCTGTATACATTGAACTCGTCCCCTATAAAGGAGCGCATAAAACGCCTGCTAAGTACTACCTGGAAGACGTCTCCCCTGTAGCAACTTTGGATACCCTTTCTAACCATACTCCGGTAAGTCTCATCGTCCATATTGGACGTCTCTTCTCCCTTGGCTTTGAAAGGATATACCGGGACATCTTTGGATCGGATCAGGGACTCTAAAGCACCCAGGTCACTTTCCATTCCTTTTATGGTGTTTTCACAGAGGTATAATTCTTCCTTGTAATGGTCTATCACAATCATGTACTGATAGAGCCTGTAGCGCATCAGGGGAATACCGCCCTTATTCTCTTTGAACACGATGGGCTCGAAGAACTGCTCGGCATCGAAGGTGGTGTATCCCAATAAGCCCTGGGCCAGGGTTACAGGCCTCTCAGCCACCTCATTGTACTCAAAGCGCTGCATGAACTTCCACAACAACCCTGGTACATCTCCCCTGTCGGACAGCGGTTGATGTGTGGCTTCTTGTTTAGGAAGCTTATACTCAATCTGGGTCAGGTCCCGGATTTCCATACCCCCAATGGCGTTGATTCCAATAAGGGAATAGCTGCTTTGACCCGCGTGAAAGTCGGTACTTTCCAGCAGTACGGTGTCCCTGTACCTGTCCCTGAGGCGGAGGTATATGCCTACCGGCGTATAGACGTCGGACAGCATTTTCTTGTACGTGGTTGTGATGGATATCTTACTCATTGGTTTATGGAATAAGCATAAAACTCGAAGGCCCGCTGTGTACAGCGGGCCTTCTTAAAGAATGTATTGCAAAATATGCAAGGCACTGTTACACAGCTATCAGAGAACTGATACCATGCCACCACCAAGACATATGTTGATTCATTTTCATCGTATGCAAATATGGGGGATAAAATCATTTCCAACAAAAAAATTATAGCGGGCATCCTCCTGGCCTATAACACCCCTTTGGTGGAGGGCAAATGATTACTAAGCGGATCCCTTTTCACCGCCATACGTATAGCTTTGGCAAAAGCCTTGAAAATCGCCTCTATTTTATGATGCTCATTGTCCCCCTGGCATTCCACGTTGAGGTTACATTTGGCTGCATCGGAGAAGCTTTTGAAGAAATGAAAAAACATTTCCGTGGGCATTTCCCCGATCTTCTCTCTTTTAAATTCCACGTTCCATACGATCCAGTTGCGTCCTCCAAAATCAATCAGGACCTGAGCGTCTGCATCGTCCATAGGTAGTGCAAATCCATACCGTTCCATACCTCGCTTGTCTGCCAGCGCCTGGCCAAAGGCTTCCCCCAAAGCAATGCCTGTATCTTCAATGGTATGGTGCTCGTCAATATGGAGGTCTCCATTTACGGCTATATCCAGGTCCAGTTTTCCATGCCTGGCAATCTGGTCCAGCATATGATCGAAGAATCCGATGCCCGTATGGATATTGGACCTGCCGCTTCCATCCATATTCAGCTCAATGGATATTTTAGTTTCAGCCGTATTTCGCTGGTGCTTCACCGTACGCAATCCCAGTTTGAGGTAGGTGTAAATATCCTTCCACTCCGGGCTCTCCAGGGCAATCGTACTTTGCAGCAAACCCGCATCCCCGCTAATTTCCCCAGCACCCAAGGAAGGATCGTTGTTCAGCCAGAAGGCTTTACAACCCAGGTTCTTGGCCAATTGCACATCGGTGATCCTGTCCCCGATGACAAAAGAATTGGCCAGGTCATAGGCCGGGTTATTCATAAAACCGGTCAGCATCCCCGTCTGAGGTTTTCGCGTAGGAGCTCCCTCGGCAGCAAAGGTTTTATCGATATGAATGGAGGAAAAAACAATTCCCTCAGCGGCCAGGGTCTTCAACACAAAGTCCTGCACGGGTTGGAAATCACTTTCCGGAAATCCAGGTGTTCCCAGTCCATCCTGATTGGTTACCATGACCAGTTCGTAGTCGAACTCCCGGGCAATACGGCCCATCCATTCGAATACTTCAGGGTAAAATTCCAGTTTGGCAAAGCTGTCAATCTGGTAAGAAGGGGGCGCCTCCTTGATAAGGGTTCCATCCCGGTCTATAAATAATACGCGCTTCATCATGGTTTTTTTATGGTCGTCCTGGCCGCCCCTATTTCCTGGCGCCAGCCTTATTTCTTGGCCCTGGCCGCTTTCACGTCGGCCACCGTCACTTGTGTTGCCTTGTTCCCGAAATTGTGGCGGATATAGGTCAACACATCGGCTACCTGTTGGTCCGTCAACTCCGGATGGGGAGGCATGTTGTTATGGAAATCGTCTCCATCCACCTCCACGCCAGTCATACCGGCAATGACGACTTTGATCAAGGCTGGTTTGGGGCCCAGTACAAAACTTGTTTTGATCAGGGGTGGATTCATGGAAGGCACACCGGTTCCATCTACCATATGACAGCTCAGGCATTGCTGTTCATAGAGTGTCTTACCCCTGGCAATAGAGGCGGTAAGGCCAGCGCCCGGCGTTTGTCCTTGCTTTGACGTCTGAGGCGTTGGCGTCCTGCCGGCGGGAGCCGATACGATCACCGATGACGCCGGTTCGGGCGTCAGTCCGATTCCGGTTGACGTTGGTTCAGGCGGCAGTCCGCTTCCGGTCGGCACCGGTTCGGGCCGGGGCGTTTTCCATGCCAACAGGGCGATTAGTGCCATTCCGAAAATGGGAAGAAATATTTTCATACCATAGGTTTTGAGGATGGGTAAAATTAAGGCATAAGACCTGATCCAGCCCTGGCCTCAGGGCTAATCTTAGGATGAGTGCCCATAGGCTTTGATCCCTTCCAGTAATCGTTCATTCTCTTCGGGCCTGCCAATGGTTATCCTTAGGCAACCCTCACAGAGCATGACCTTGCTGCGATTGCGGACAATGATGCCCTTTTCCACCAGGGAATCATATATGGCATTGGCATCGATGGTCTTCACCAAAATGAAATTGGCATCACTGGCATATACCTTCAATACTTGTGGCAGTAAGCTCAGTGCTTGTGCTACCCTTTCCCTTTCCTGCACAGTTTCCCGGATCCATCCGTTGACCTGATTAATGTTGTTTAATGCTTGCAAAGCCAGTTCCTGGGAGGCCTGATTGACGTTATACGGAGGTTTAACCTTATTCATCACGTCAATGATAGGCGTGGAACTAAAAGCCATACCCACCCTGAGCGCCGCCAGCCCCCAGGCTTTGGATAAGGTTTGCATCACGACCAGGTTCGGATATTCCGTCAACTCCTGTATGAAGGACCGGTGTCTGGAGAAATTGATATAGGCCTCGTCGATGGCTACTATACCCTTGAAATTGTTCAACAGCATTTCAATATCCGCCCTGTCCAGGGAATTTCCCGTTGGGTTATTCGGACTGCAAACAAAAACAAGTTTGGTATGTTCGTCCACCAGCTGCTCCATCGTATCCAGGTCCAGTTGAAAATCAGGCGTCAAGGGCGCTTTGCGCAATTCAATGTCGTTGATATTGGCGCTTACCTCATACATACCATACGTGGGCGGACAAATGATTACGTTGTCCTTTCCAGGATTGCAAAAGGCCCTGAACAAAATATCAATGACTTCATCGCTCCCATTTCCAATGAAAATGTGAGGGGCAGGCACACCTTTGATTTCTGCTATACGCTCCTTGAGCTTCCATTGCAGGGGATCAGGATAACGGTTGTAATCCTTAGGCAGGGGAGATCCATAGGCATTCTCATTGGCGTCCAGGTATACGCTGGCTTCCCCTTTGAACTCGTCCCTGGCTGAGGAATAGGGAACCAACTTTTTAATGTTTTCCCTGAGTAATTGGTCTATATTGAAATCCATAAAATAGGAGCATCATTTATTGTTTATTAATCCGGTCCGATTTGCACCGCCTGCTACTGGTTTAGCCTGACCTCCACAGCCTTGGCGTGAGCCTTCAGGCCTTCGGCCTCGGCCATAGTCACCACCGTAGCGCCCAGTCCTTCCAGGCCTTCCCTGGAGAGTTGCTGAAAGGTAATTTTGCGAACGAAGCTGTCTACGCTCACGCCGCTATACGCACGGGCATATCCATTGGTGGGCAACGTATGGTTGGTGCCGCTGGCATAATCACCTGCGCTTTCCGGACTGTAGTGCCCTATGAAAACCGAACCGGCATTTACCACCTGCTCAGACAACTGTTCTGCTTCGGCACAAGCCAGGATCAGGTGTTCAGCTGCATAGGCATTAACCAATGCCATAGCCTGGCCCATATCCTCCATCACCGCAATCCGGCTATGTTCCAATGCTCTTTCTGCCAGATCTTTGCGGGGCAAGTCTTTTAACTGATCCTTTACCTGAGCAACCACTTGCCCCGCTAAGGGTCCATGCGTAGTTACCAGTAATACCTGAGAATCTGCTCCATGTTCCGCCTGAGAGAGTAAGTCTGCCGCCACAAAGGCGGGGTTGGCTGTTTCGTCAGCCAGCACACATACTTCAGAAGGACCTGCGGGCATGTCTATGGCTACCCCTTCCTGTTGAATCAGTTGCTTGGCAGCAGTCACATACTGGTTTCCCGGACCGAATATCTTGTACACCTGAGGCACACTGTCCGTACCATAAGCCATGGCACCAATGGCTTGCACACCTCCTATCCTATACACCTCTTTGATACCAACCAATTTGGCGGCATAAAGAATGGCTGGGTGCAGATTGCCCTTGGCGTCAGGAGGGGAACAAAGCAGGATTTCCATACAACCTGCCAACTTTGCCGGAATACCCAGCATCAGTAATGTCGAAAATAAAGGAGCAGAACCCCCTGGTATATAAAGCCCCACCCTTTCTATGCCCACCGACTTGCGCCAGCACTTTACCCCTGGCATCGTCTCTACAATGGATTCTTTTTCTTTACAGGCGCTATGGAATAATTCGATATTGGCCTTTGCTTGGCTCATGGCTATCTTCAAATGCGCCGGTGTAGCCGCTGCCCCCTCTTCGATTTCGGCTTCGGTTAATTTCAATCGCGTTACCAGCGCGCCATCAAACTTTTCCGTATAAGCCCTTACCGCATGATCGCCCTTTGACTTTACCTGCTCCAGCATCTCTTTGACTTTGGGCAAAATATATCCTGAGTCCGCTGTTGGGCGCTTGATCAACTGCTCCCATTCTTCCCGGGAAGGGTTATAATAGATCTGCATCAGACAATCATTTTTTCTATGGGTACAACCAATATGCCCTGTGCCCCGGCGTCTTTGAGCTTTTCAATGATTTCCCAGAATTCATTTTCATTCAGTACGCTATGTACGGAGCTCCAGCCCGCCTCCGCCAAAGGAAGTACCGTAGGGCTTTTCATCCCGGGAAGCAGACCTATGATCTCCTGCAACCGATCGTTGGGCGCATTGAGGAGTATGTACTTGTTGTTTTTTGCTTTTTTCACCGCCTGTATGCGAAACAGGAGTTTGGAAAGAATGGCCATCCGTTCGGGATCCAATGCATTATTGCGGATCAATACCGCCTGGGACTGAAGGATGGGTTGTACCTCCTGGAGCCCATTCATAAACAGGGTGCTCCCACTCGATACCAGATCACAGATCGCGCTGGCCAGTCCAATGCCGGGGGCGATTTCCACGCTTCCGCTGATTTCATGGATTTCCGCCTCTACACCCTGCTCTTTGAGGAACCGGTCAACCAACACCGGATAAGTGGTAGCAATGCGCTTCCCACTCAGGTAAGCCGGACCTTCATAGTTTTCTCCTTTAGGCACAGCGATGGAAAGTCTGCATTTCCCGAAGCCCAACTTCTCTACTACAGTAATTTTTTTATTCTTTTCGTATACGACGTTTTCTCCCACTATTCCTAAATCAGCCACTGAATCTTCCACGTACTGGGGTATATCATCATCCCTGAAAAAAAACAGCTCCAAAGGAAAATTGCTGGCTTCTGTTTTCAGCTTATTGACGCCATTGGATACCTCTATGCCGCATTCTTTGAGCAGTTTCATAGAGTCCTCATGCAAACGCCCAGACTTTTGGATCCCGATCCTGAGTTTGATCTCTTGTTTCATACATGTTATTTATAGGTGGCGCAGGCTTCGCCCGCGTCGCTGTCTTTGTTGTGTCCCCCGGCGTCAGCCCTGTCTTTCGGCGTCAGCCCTGTCTTTCGGCGTCAGCCCTGTCTTTCGGCGTCAGCCCTGTCTTTCGGCGTCAGCCCTGTCTTTCGGCGTCAGCCGTTCCCGAAGGCTGACGCCCTCAGGGGGAGTCCGAGGGGCGCGCCCCTCGGATCATTAATGTTTTTTTATACCTACCCCTAGGGTAAGTTTTCCAGAACAACCCCTAGGGGTAGGTATAAAAAAAAGGTTCGCCTGCTGGGCGAACCTTGAATTATGTTATAGTGGTATACACAAACAACACCGGCTCACCTCTCGGAGGAGAAATGATGATGATGGATATGTACTAAACTGTTCATGGATGCAAATATAGGGGGCTTATGCAAATTTCTTTGCATCTTCCAAAAATTTTGCCAGGCCAAGATCGGTCAGGGGGTGCTTCAGGAGGCCCAAAATGGGTTCCAGCGGAGAGGTAACTACATCGGCTCCGGCTTCCGCACATTTTACAATGTGCAAAGAACTGCGGATAGAAGCAGCCAGGATCTCGGTATGGAAACCTTGGAGGCTATAGATCTGGGCAATTTGAGCAATCAGCTCAACGCCGTCCCAATTGCTGTCATCAATACGACCAATGAAAGGAGAAACGTATTTGGCACCTGCTTTAGCAGCCAGAATGGCCTGACCGGCAGAAAATACCAGGGTACAGTTGGTGGGGATACCGTTGTCGGTAAACCACTTGATGGCTTTTACGCCGTCCTTGATCATGGGAACCTTAACGATGATATTGGGATGGATGGCAGCCAGCGACTTACCTTCCTCAATGATTTCGTTGAATGTAGTGGAAATAACCTCTGCACTGATGTCACCGTCTTTAACGATTTCGCAGATGGTCTTATAGTGTTTGTAAACAGCATCTTTACCTTTGATCCCTTCTTTTGCCATTAAGGATGGATTGGTGGTTACACCGTCCAGAATACCGAGCTCATGTGCTTCCTTAATCTGTTCCAGATTTGCTGTATCGATAAAAAATTTCATAGCTGCTTATTTTTTTGATGTTTAGGTGTATGCTAATTTCATATAAATAGGGGAAAATAAAAAATGGCAAGTTACTCACATCGCACCGCTACAACCGCGTACCCTTGCTGCCTTCCGGCCCTGGGGGAGTTCAACAGGAGCTGGTCGTATGAGACTTGCCGTTGCAAAGATAGGGAATTAGGCTAACTCCAAAAACAGTTTATTACTGTTGGGCGTTTCTGTTACTCAGAGAATTCACCCTGGTCAAACCCACCAATTCATCAAATCTCCCCCCTAAAGGCCTGTAATACACCAAGATCAAGTATTCGTTCTCTGTGTCATAGAAATTGCCTTCCGTTTGGGAAAAGTCGATATTGCCATCAGAATCCCGGAGAACATAGAAGTAATCATAGTAGCCCTCTTTGAGGAACTGGGTATTATGATACACTTTCCTTTCCGGATCCCAAACCATTTTCGAGGAATCGTTAAACGCATAGTTGGTCAGTGCCCCGTAGAGGTAAAGGGTCTTACCTTCATAGGGTTGTCCATCCGGGGGAGCATAGGTAAAGCCTACGTGCGCATAATCTCCCTGGGTCGCCACTGTAATGAGGTCAGTCGTCGTAATGGAAAAGGCCCCATTCTGATCCTGGTAAGGGGCATAAGGAAAACTTAGCCTGGATTGATCTGTCCTGACTTCAATATCAAACCTGTCTGGCCCCACCACCATTTTAGCTAAACGGTCGCTTTGAAAGCGGGTACTCCTCATATCCAGCCAACGCCATTCCCTGGTGCCCGGAAACACAGCATCGGTTTCGGGATTATATTGTAAAGCACCATTCTGTACAAAGGAGGGTCTGACGTCGTAGTGAGCAGAAGCCCAGGACCAGTTTTGCAGCAAGGTAACTTTCGTTTCCTGTACAGGATTGTTGAACTGACGGTTTCCCATAGCGACACTAAAATCAATCCTTTGATGGGTAGCGTGGACATCACTTCCAAAGGGAGGATTGACCTGAGCAGTAACCGGCATGGTATTATTCACTACCAACATCCGCACTTGAAATACCACATCGGAAGGGTCCCCGTTCTGGTATACCTTCAGGAGGTAATTTCCTCCTTTGGTAGGCCTGTAACTGGGATCGGGTATGGTTGCTGTATAATGGGTATACTTGGTTATAGACAGGGAGGATAACTTGTAATCATTGATGGTGGGACCACCCAATCCAGAAGTATATTCCATGGTGTTCATGGACGCCGGACTCCAATCTGCATTTCTTAATTCATAGACATAGGCGTACGATTTCACGTCCCCATCCAGGTCATCAAAATGAAGGGTAAGCAGGTCTCCCCCACTTAAGGGAATAACCGGTACTACCACCTGAGATCCCTTAGCGTATAACTGAACACTATGGATATTGGCTTTAAAAATATGGGATCCCCCATCGTCGTCCTGTGCAGATGCAAACAAAGGGAACCCAAACAGAAGCCCTGCGATCAGGAGTAGTTTTGCTTTCAAAGAGTTATTCAAATCCATTAGTTTTACAGATCAACAAATGTACATCCTTTGAATATAGCCCGGTTCATTGCCCAATTGAGTATAGCCCGGTTCATCGCTCAGCGCATAGCCTTCAATCCACAACGGACTTTTTCCCGTTTCATCATTAGGCTGGCCACCATTGCCACTACCCTTAGTGTGGCCGTGATGCTGGTAGCCCTGTCCTTTGCCAATGGCTTCCAGTATGCAGTGAGTCAAAAGGTATTCAGTTTCTGGGGTCATATCCGGGTGGAACATTATGATCCCAGTCAGGCCAATATGGCGGAGGAAATGCCCATTGAGAAAAACGACACCGTGCTCCGGTCCATACAACACAATCCTGGCGTAGCTACTGTAGATGCGTTTGCTACCAAATCTGCTATGCTCAAAAGCAACGAAGGAATTGAGGCAATATTATTCAAAGGGGTAGAAAAAGATTTCCATTTCGATCGCCTGTCTTCCTTCCTCCGTCAGGGTAAGTGGATCAGCTTTGCCGACAGCGGCTATAGCCACCAGATTGATTTATCTCAATATACTGCATCTCAGCTCAAACTTCATGTAGGAGATGATGTATTGGTCTACTTTATTCAAGGGAACAATTACCGGGTACGCAAACTCCAGGTCGCTGGTATATATAAAACGGGCATTGACCAATATGACCAACACTTTGCACTCGGAGACATGAACCTGGTGCGCAGGCTCAATGACTGGGATTCCACCCTGATTGGGGGATACGAAGTAACAGCCAAGGATTACCGTCAGATGGGCGTAGTCAATGATTCCATCAAAAACTACCTTCCGGAAGGCTGGAACAGCCATACCATCAAAGAAGTATATCCCAACATATTTGACTGGCTCAATATCCAGGACCTCACCAAAGTATTGGTATTGGTCATCATGATGGTGGTAGCCTTGCTCAACCTCATCACCTGCCTGATCATCCTGGTATTGGAAAGGGTTCGTATGGTGGGTATCCTCAAAGCCCTTGGCAGTATGCAGATGGTCATACAGGGCATATTCCTATCCCATGCCGCCCTCATTACAGGATGGGGTCTGTTGCTCGGCAATATTATGGGATTGGGCCTATGCTGGCTCCAGCAAGCTACGGGGCTGATCAAATTGGATGAGGATGCCTATTACGTGGATGTGGCTCCTGTCCGGATTGTTTGGTGGCAGGTAATAGCCGTGGATGTGGCCACACTCGTGATCTGCTTTTTGGTATTGTTGATCCCGGTGCAATTGATCCGGAAAATCTCTCCCGTTAAGACCATTCGTTGGAATTAGACTTCTCGGGCGCCAATGGCCCTCCGTTTGCCGTCTGCGGGTCCCACTCAAGCTCCGTGCCCATCCCGGCAAAAATGGGACAGCAATATACCGGTGGCCACCGCCGCATTCAGCGATTCGGCCTCTCCAATACGGGGTATGGTCACCTCTTGGGTAGCCAGGGCCTTCAATTCCGGATGAATCCCTTTGGACTCATTTCCGATCAGCACCATTCCGGGCGCTGCCCGCTCTAATCTGGTGATGGGTTTCCCTTCCAAAGTAGCTGCGTAGACAGGATACTTCCAGGAAGACAACCAGGGTTGCAATGCCGAGTAGCAAGGCTGAACCCGTAAGAAGCTTCCCATACTGGCCTGTATCACTTTTGGATTGTACCATTCTGCGCATTCCAGGGAGCATAGCATACGGTTAACCCCAAACCAATCGGCGATCCGGATGATGGTTCCCAGGTTTCCAGGGTCTTGAATACCATCCAAAGCAAGGCACCAGGCTCCCTCAGGTAGTGTCCATGGCTGCGTCTCCACTTTACGGAGGACCACCACCACTTCATTTGGTGTAGAAAGGGTGGATATCCTTTCCAATTCTGTCTCATTTATGGCATGTATTTTTAACGGATCCAGGCGTTGGAGTGCGGAGGCATGTGCATCTATCCATGAGGGTAAGGCGGCAATGGACTCAATCAAATCAGGGACACTGATCAATATTTCTTCGGCAACTTTAGGGCCCTCTGCCATATAATTACCGGTTTCTACCCTGAATTTTTTCTGGTGTAAACTTTGAATATATTTAATTTGTGCTTTACTGAGCATAGATATTTGTCTTGAATCGAATATGAAGGTATCATCTGGCACGTCTTTTCCCCCTTTTATATGGCTAATCTGTTTGATCGGGGGATTATGCCTGTATGGTTGTTACCTTCCCAAACACTACCAGAAAGGAAAGCCTTTCGTTTTCAAAAATAACATAGATCTCCAAGCCGATCTGCCAAATGCAGAAAAAAAAGACCTGGGCAGGGTCCTGGCCTTACAATTGGACGATAGCCTGATACCCCACCAAAGGGATCTTTTATTTATCTGGCACAGTATCCTGTATCCCGCGGCTTACGACACCGCCTATGCCGGATCCTCCTTAAAAACCATACGCTATTACCTGGCTGGACAAGGATTCTTCAGTCCCGAAGTTTCCTATACCTACCAAATAGATACCGTTAAAGCATCTAATCCGCGGAAAGCCCAATATAGGGCAACGACCACCTTTCACGTAAAGGCCGGCCCACGCACCTTACTCGATTCCATTGTCGTATCCTTTGCTGATCCAGAGTTGCAACGGTTGGCAGATTCCTCCAGAAAGTCTTCCCTGCTTAAACGGGGTGAGGCCTTTAACGCGGATAACCTTCAGAATGAAATTGATCGGTTAATCACCATTTACAAAAACTATGGTTACTATGGGATTACCCGAAGTGCCTTTCAGATAGAACTGGATACGATTAACCCTACCCTGATTAACCCGGTATTGGATCCTTTGGAACGCATACACCGTTTTGCCGAAGAATCCAGGCAACAAAAGAATCCCACAACTGACGTATACCTTACGTTAAGTCCTGTCCTGGATTCCGCTCTTCTAAGACGTTATTACATCAGAAGGGTATTTATATATCCAGACTATGAAACGACCCGTGATAACCGGAAAAATCCCCTGACTGGTATCATCATAGATTCTGTTATCCTCCGCTATCAGTCTCTTAAATTCAAACCCAGCTTTTTGTTGAGGAATAGCTTTCTGAAACCCGGAGACCTTTATCGCCAGGACAATTACGACAAAACGCTGAATACCTTGAATTTCCTGGGTGTATGGCAGGTCCCCATAGTACAGGCTAAAGAAGTAACAGATACCTCCATCAATCACAGAAGCGATACAGTTGCTGCCAGGAGAGCGGCCGACAGCGCCCAGGAGGCCGCTGTACTGGCAGCCCATAGCCGCTACCTGGCCGACTCTATGGCCCAGGTTCAGCTCAGCGTCAAGGTAGATTCCACCTTGGAAGCCATGGATACGACACGCAAGCTACAGGTGGATTCCACGCGCAAGCTTCGGGTGAGCGATACCGCTATGCTGGTTGCCCATCTGCCAGACTCCACCCACACCGGCGGCATCGCCCAACAGCGGATAGACAGCACCCACTCCCCCTCCTCCAATCTGGCCCCCTGGGACAAACCCTTACGTAATCTTGGTCCACAGGACACGGCTTTTAAACATATGGACGTGGGCCTTAGGGGAATGCAGGATCGTTTTAGGGATTCCGTGGGACAACTGGATTTTTATTACCTGCTGACGCCAGCCAAAAAACAAAGTTTTAACTCAGACATAGAACTCAACTATAACGCGGTCAACAACAGCTCTACGACGGGCATTGCCTCCGGTAACCTGATCGGTCTGGATGGGAACCTAGGTATTACCAATAGAAATGTGGGCAAGGAAGCCATTTCCATGACCAATACCATCAGTGCCGGTGCCGAGGCCAATCCTAATTATGACTGGAACCTCGCCTCCATTGACCTGGGCTATTCCAATGCCTTTACCTTCCCCAGGTTTGTTACCCCCATCAATTCCATCAACAGGAAACATCTCCTGGCTCAACAAACCATCATCAGTTCCAACGCCACTTACGTGGAACGCATTGGTTATTTTGATCTGAACAATTTTAGTGTGAAGTACGGTTTCCAGTGGAAGACAGACACCAATGTAACCTGGTCTTTTAACCCAATTGACATTGAATACTCCAGACTCTATAATATTACGACCGCCTTTGATTCTGCCTTGGCAGAGAACCCATTTTTGCGTTATGCCTATACGAATGCCCTGATTATGGCCCAGAATGAGGACTTGCTCTGGACCTTCGGAAACCCCCGCCACCCCGGACACTCCAACTCATTAAGGGCAAACCTGGAAACGTCCGGCCTACTGGCTTCCTTCTTGAAGAAGCAATATCCCGGAAATCCCCTTTTGTCCCAGTTGTTCGAATACATAAGGCCCAGCCTGGATTACAAACACGAAATCAAATACCGCAATAACAATTCCTGGGATTTCCGTGTATTCGCTGGCGTTGGCATTCCGCTGGGAGGAGATTCCACCCTACCTTTCTTCAAACAATTTGTGGGAGGCGGTCCCAATAGTATGAGGGCCTGGGAGTTCAGGCAACTCGGTCCCGGATCTGTGCACCTGGCCCCTTATCAAGCCAATATATTCAACGATCGATTTGGGGACATTCAACTGGAAACCAATCTGGAGTACCGGTACAACATCGCAGAAATCATCCCCAATTCGATGTACCTGAAAGGTGCCATCTTCACGGATATAGGCAACATTTGGGATTTCAAAAAACAACCATTTACAGGTAGCGCCCCTCCTTCCTATGACAGCGCCACCCTGGACATTTCACACCTCTATCAGGAACTAGCCGTTGGTGCGGGTGTTGGATTCCGGCTGGACTTCAACTACTTTATTTTGAGGTTTGACTTTGGTTTCAGGTTCAAGAAACCAGACGAACCCATCAATGACGGCTGGCAATGGCCAGGTATCAACTTAGCCCACGTATTTGGCAGGTCCGAAGAGAATAAGGAATGGAGGTATAACAACTATAACTTCAGTTTTGGGATAGGGTACTCTTTCTAAGCCGGCTTCTCCCCACGAATCTCTTTGACCGTTTCCAGAAACCCTTCCAGGCTTTGGGCCTCATCGACGGTAAACGCACCTATCCTGGTTCTGCGCAATGCACTCAGGTAAGCCCCACAGCCCAGGGTAGCCCCAAAGTCATTGGCCAAACTGCGTATGTAGGTTCCTGTACTGCACACTACCTTTACCTCCACTTCTGGCAGCCGGATATCCAATAGCTCAAATGCACTGATACGCACAGGCCTGGGCTCTAATTTCACCTCCTTCCCTTTTCTGGCCAGGAGGTAAACCGGTTTCCCATTTTGTTTGATAGCGGAGTGAATGGGGGGGATTTGAAGAATGTCACCGGTAAAGTTCAGGGCAGCCGCTTGCAGCGCAGCCGCGTCAATGCCCTCAATGGATTTAGGATCCTGGGGTACACTTTCCAGGTCATAGGTGGGGGTAATGGCTCCCAGGTGAAAAGTCGCCACGTACTCTTTCTCCTGGCCCATGTATTCGTTGATTTTTTTGGTGTACTTACCCGTACAAACAATCAATAGCCCCGTGGCTAAAGGGTCCAATGTACCGGCATGCCCCACCTTCTTGATACGGATGGCACTGCGGACTTTACTGACCACATCAAAAGAGGTCCAGGTCAAAGGTTTGTCAATCAGGAGCACTTTTCCTTCCTGAAATAATGCCTGAAGTGGAGTTAAATCGGCCATGGGGTTGCAAAAATAGGGCGCGCCACACATACCTCTCCATTTTTATTTTACATATCCCACAATTATACTATATTTATGCAGTCAAATTGCTTACCCTCTCACCAGAAAACACCTCCTATTAAGATCCACATCTCCTGTTGTTTGTACCAAATGATCCATGTCCGTTAGTGTTAAACCACCAGTGGATTAAACTTTTTTATCACTAAATATTCGACTATGGACCAATCTCTTACACTTGAAATAGCTGCGGCTATTATTAGTTTTGTTGCACCTTCTGTTTACGTTGCTTACCAAATCATTCGTTTCAACAGGAGCTTGCCCAGCAGAACAAACCAAAAGCATCCAATGTAAGTACTAATCCATATCTTGATAAACCTCTGCAACTTGTCCCATATCTTATGTAGAGAACCCGCCCTAAGCGGGTTTTCTCTTTTTAGCAACCCGCACCCATGCGTCAGAGCCGATGGCAACCCGGGCGTCAGAGCCAATGGCCGACCCATGCGTCAGAGCCGATGGCGACCCATGCGTCAGAGCGCCTGCCGGGCTTTTATTTCCAGGTACTTGTTCACCGTTTGGATGGTGAGGTTCTCCGGGCTGGTAAAGACAGATAGGATTCCATACTGAGCCAGTTCTTTAGCCATAAGCTTTTTTTCGTAGAGAAAACGGTCGGCCAAGGTCTTGATGTAGATATCCTCCAGGGATTTCGCGTTCTGCTTTTGCAAGGCGTGAAGCTCCGTATTATCGAAGAAGACGGTGAGCAACAGGTGATACCGCCCTATAGACCTGAGATAGGGCAATTGCCTTCTCAGGCTATGAATGGATTCGAAGTTGGTAAATAAGATGAGCAAGCTACGCTGCTTGAGCCGGCCCCTGACTTGCCCGTAGAGGTTTTCAAAATCACTTTCATTAAACGCCGTTTCCTGATGGTAAAGCGCCTCCATCACAGCCTCCATCTGGGTGGCTTGACGCTCTGCGGGCAAAAATTGGTCTATGCGCTTTGAAAAAGTGATCAGCCCTGCCTTATCCTGCCTTTGCAGGGCGACGCTGAGCAACGCCAGGGAAGCATTTATGGCATAATCCAACAAGGTCATTCCTTCAAAAGGCATCTTCATCAACCTGCCTTTATCGATGACACAATAAATATGCTGGCTGCGTTCTTCTACAAACGTATTGACCATGAGCTGGCCCTTACGTGCGCTGGCCTTCCAATTGATGGTCCTGTAATCATCTCCTGGTACATAATCCTTGATTTGCTCAAATTCCATGCTGCGCCCCAACCGGCGGAATCGCTGTGGCCCGGATTCATCCGCAGACCCAGGCCCCTTCAACTGAAACCGCCGAAGTTGAAGGTAGGATGGATACACAGGAACCATATGCTGGTCACCTATGGAAAACCTGCGATTGACCAATCCCAAAGGAGACCGGGCAAACACGAGGAGTTTACCAAACAGGTATTCTCCCCTTTCCTTAGGTTGTACTTCATAACCAAAGTGCCAGGTCCGGCCCGAGGGAACGTTGCCATCCCTAAAAAAGTTTCTGTTCTGAAATTGGACAGGAAGCTCATCAATCACCCTTACCTGGAGACTAAAGGGATATTGATTCTCTACCGCAATGCGCACTGTGTTTAAATCCCCGTTACTGAATCGTTGGGGCGTTTCCCTTTGGGCGACAAGCACATTCCTATACATCAGAAACGTATCCAGGAGAATGCAAACCAATAGGAACAGGCTTCCAAACTTGGGCACTACGATCAAGGAGGGAATAAAAAAAGCACAGATGAACAACAGCACGATCCCCCCTCCCCACAGATATGCTCTGCGGGATAGATAATAGGATAGATAAAAGTTTACCAAGGACAAGGGCTCAGGTTTTAACGTGGTATTTCCAGTGACTGTAATATCTGGCGGATGACTTCATCTTCTGTGATGCCCTCCATTTCCTTTTCAGGGGTCAGGAGAATTCTATGTCTGAGTACAGGAATAGCCACCTCTAATACATCCTCAGGTGTAACAAAGTCTCTGCCCTCCATGGCTGCTATTGCTTTTGACGCGTTCATTAACGCCAGGGAAGCCCGGGGGGAAGCACCCAGGTATAAGGAATGGTGTTGACGGGTAGCCTGTGTCAGGCGGGCAATGAATCTCAGTAATGGCTCTTCTATATGGAGGCTCCTGACCTGACGGCGAAGGATGGCTGTTTTGGCGGCAGACAATACGGGCTGTAATCGGGTAACAGGGTCTTCCATATCTGGCTGGTTGAACCTGAGCAACATATCCACCTCTTCCTGTTCACCAGGATAAGGCACGTTGATTTTAAAGAGGAAGCGGTCCAGTTGGGCTTCCGGCAACCTATAGGTCCCTTCTTGTTCCACAGGGTTTTGCGTAGCCAATACCATAAAAGGTTTGTCCATTGCATAAGTTGTCCCATCCATGGTAACCTGCCTTTCTTCCATTACCTCAAATAAGGCCGCCTGGGTTTTGGCTGGAGCCCTGTTGATTTCATCTATGAGCACCAGGTTAGAGAAAATGGGCCCCTTCTTAAACTGGAATGCGGCGTCTTTGGGGTTGAATACGGTTGTACCCAATACATCGGAAGGCATCAGATCAGG
This sequence comes from Beijerinckiaceae bacterium, assembly GCA_903970475.1. Lineage (GTDB taxonomy): Bacteria > Bacteroidota > Bacteroidia > Chitinophagales > Chitinophagaceae > Dinghuibacter. The sequence continues at coordinate 14,689 of CAJCIQ010000059.1, read as the reverse complement.
GGTAAATTGTACCCTGGAAAAACCCACAGATAAGGTTTTGGACAATAAGCGAGCACTAAGCGTCTTGGCAATGCCCGGAACGCCTTCGATCAGAACGTGCCCATCGGCCAGTACAGCAGTAATTAAAAGACGGACCAGGTCATCTTGTCCAACCAATACTTTCCGTATTTCTGATTGAATCTCGCCAACGGCCTGCTGTAACTCCTGGAGGTCTGTTCTTTGTTGAAAAATGCCTTCTTCCATTATTGAGCGTTTTTATAGAATATTTCCAATAACTGATAAAATTCTTCTAACTGGGCCTCCTCTATATAGGGAGCATCCTGTACATAACGGATCTGGGTGGCAATATCCCGCACCACATCTTCCGGAACCCCGGAGCGGGTAGCCAGCCGTTTGGAGCTACTGGCATCCTCCAAATTCAGCTGTTGCTGATATTTAGTCCGGATATATTCCTGAAAGTGCTGACTCATTTTAATGGCCAGATTCCGGTGATCGCCCTTCTCATAATACAACCTGCCAATGGTTTTGACAAAATCCAGGCTTTCATTGCTTTTCGGTGCTATTTCCGGAATGATCCGCTGGGTACGCTTTATATTCAACAACACGTATACAAGCAGGATAAGCAACAAAAACAAAAAGGCGGATCCTAAGGGCGGACTCTTCAACAACTTGGATAAAAACGAAGGGTCGTTATCATCATCGGCTCTTTTCATCAGGGAGCCGTTGTGGTATACAGGATAACTATTCCACATGATCCGGTCAATATCCCTTGGCAACACACTCATGGCGTCTTCCAGGTATTGTTTACCGTTTCCGTAGAGTAGAAAATAATTTGAAAAAGCAAGGGGAGCCGTTTGCACCAATATAATTCCATTTCCGGACCGGATATGGACAAAATTAGGCTCCTGGTCCTGGTTATACCCTAGTACATCGGTAAAAGCAGCGTCCAAACTATCCATGGAAGACTCGGCTCTACGCCCGGGACAAGTCCACCTGGCACCTGAACCAAACAAAGCAGTATCCAGGCTTATCCTAAGCGAATCATACAAATCAACTGGTTCGCCATAGGAATACATGTCCAGATAAAACCGGCTTTTATCCTGCAAATGAAAGGCATCCAATAAGTCCTTGGAAAAATACTGGCCGGACAACAGGACGTAATTGCCTTGGTGCACCCAATTGATGAGCTGTTGAGCCTGATCGCTGTCAGCGATCAGATTCCTGTTGAGCACCACCATTAACCTACCCGTGGACGATTCATCCATAAATTCATTCAGGTCTCGTTCTGTATTTCCTACTTTCATGGATGCATTAGGGAATAATCGAGGCAGTTCCTCATAAGCAACTTTAGCGCCATAAGGTTTGGTATCCTTATAATGCAGGGTTATAGCAGGATCAAACTTTGGATGGGTAGCCGAGTACCACCATGCCAGCGCGACCACGCCGACGACCACCAGCAAAAGGGCTATCAATAGGATATTTAAGGCCTGCTTTTTCAAAGAGATTTCAATTGTTGGTGAAACTGGTTGAATTGTTGATGTACGGACTGGAACAGTTCTGTATCCAGGTTAAACCCTCCGTAAAAGCTGTATTCATAATAGAGGAGCAAGCGAGAAAAGGCCCCTTGTATAGGCTTACCCGTCAACGCGCGGACGTATTGACGGTTAGAAGCATCCTTCATTTGCTGGATCAGGCCCTTATCCTCCAATTCACCCAAAGTAACAAGGAACAGGTACCGGATGGCCATGGTATAATCACCCACTTTAATCGCAGCAGCTATTGCCTCATGCATCTTATCCCTGGACGTTTCAACGGTTAATTCTTCTGCTTCCTGCTCCTTGAACCGCCTGGGCTTTCTTCTGAATAATGATTCTCCCGTCATCGCCTGGATAACATAGACCAATCCCCATGTCAGCAAACCAACCACCAGGGAGATGAACATGAACCACACCCAACGATGGGAAAAGAATCGACCGATAGCCAATAAAAAATGGTCCCACCATCCTGGCTTTTCCGGAGCCGGCTTTTTACCAGGCCCTACAGGAACGTACCAATAATCACTGTTTTTAAGGTAGGTATCTATAGTAGAAGACGGAAGATGCCTGGACTGCACCTGGACATTGGTTGATCCGGTTTTCCACCGGATGAATGCATGATAAGTCGTATCTGCCTTTTGGTTCCCAGACGGATCATCAGATGAATAGGTACTATCCGTATCCCCTGTTGACTGATTGCTTTGTGCCGTATCGTAGGTTGACGCAGCAGCGCTATCCTGAGCCCTTAGCGAAGAGAAACAGCAGGTCAGTAGGAAAGCGAGGGTCAGCAGAGATAAGCGCCTGAAACAATTAGACATGCACCTTACCTCCCTTCTTTTCCAGCCATATGGGGTAAACCACAAAATAGCCTACTATAAATGCGAGTGAACTCAACAGAATGATCAATTTTAAAAACAACGGCATTTCCGTATGCCGGGTAACGTATCCTTCAAAGAAGGCAGCCGTTATGTACACCGGAATAAGCCCGGTAATAATCATGCAAGCATCCTTGGCACTCTTCTTAAAGGAATCCAACCGGCTTAGTGTTCCGGGAAAAGCAAAGCCCAGTCCTATGATGATTCCCGCTGCCCCGGTAATGATCAGGGCAGATATCTCCAGGGTGCCATGGATAAAAACGGTCAGCACGAAATCCCCGGCTAATCCTTTTTGGGCAAACAACATTTCAAATGCCCCAATCTGAATCCCCTCATAGATGAGCATATAGATGGGATAAATCCCCAATAGTAGTCCGCCCACCAACATCCTGATGGAAACCTCAATATTGTTTTTCATGATGCCGAACCATACAATCAACGGATCTCCGGTACCATAAATCCCGAAAGGATGTCCACTGGCAATATTTTCTTCCGTAGTGTTCACATAACTATCCCCCATAACGGAACGGATAAAGGATTCGTCCCCCCTGGAGGAATAGATGCCTATGATAAAAAAGAGGGAAAATATGCTTAAGGAAATGAGCATGACCAGGTGGTGACGTCGGATGGTCCTGGGCAAATCGTAGCGTACAAATTTAGCCAGCCGGTTTCCTTCCTCCTTCCTGTTTTTATAAATCCCCATGTACATCCTGGATGCGAGCACATTCAGGTAACGGGTCGTTTTGGAAGTGGGATAAAACGTCTTTGCATAGGATAAATCATCCACTAACTCAATAAAGTTGCCGGCCATTTCATCAGGGTCGGATGCAGGGTCATGATCGATCTGCGTCCAGCGGTCTTTGTTCTTCTTAATAAATAATGCTTCCCGCAAGCAGATAAAATTTCCTGAAATTTACGGAAATTGTTGACATGAGCACCATCCGTATACCAACTAGCTTTAATATAGACCTGGAATTCGAACTACCCGAGTTCCATAAGCGATTTTTGGCGTGGCTGATCGATATTGCTATAATAGGTGCCTATTTTGTGGTGGCATTCCGATTCATTGTACCGGCCCTTTTCGAGCATGTTTCAGGAGATGAAGAGACCAATGCCTATTGGGGGCAAAAAATGTTTTATATCCCAGCCGCGCTGTATTGGATTGTCCTCGAAATCCTCATGAATGGTCAAACGGTGGGGAAAAAAGCGCTGAAAATACGGGTAATCAATATGACAGGGGGCAGACCATCCTGGGGCCAGCTCATCATTCGCTGGCTGCTTAGACCCATAGACATTACGTTTACCCTGGGTTTGGGAGGACTGTTGACCATTGTGCTTACCAAATACGCCCAACGATTAGGGGACCTGGCCGCCGGCACGATATTAATCGCTACCAACGAAACAGCCGACCTGGCCGATACCGTATTCATAGAAATGTCCCAGGATTATGTCCCTCAATATCCGCAGGTCATGCAGCTCAGCGACCGGGACCTCAATACCATACGCTCGCTGCTGGAAAAAGCCCGCAACCACGATAATTTCAATATCGCCGCCACAGCTGCCGAAAAAATCAAAACGGTATTGAACGTTAAGACAGCCCAGGACCCATTCGACTTTCTGGAAACCCTGCTGAAGGATTACAACTACCTTTCCGTGCAGTAAGGATTAGCCTTTGTTGGTAAAGGCCTGCCCCAATACTTCCAGGATAAGGATCAGGGCGAGAAAACAGAGGTATACAATCAAGACTACCCCCAGGTATTTATACAGCGACTTCTGCTTGAAAAAGGCTTGGGTTACCCCTTCCTGATCCCCCAGTTGGATAGACTTTTTCAGTTTCGTGCTGAATTGAAAAAGCAACAAAGTGGGAATAAACCCCAACAAAGCTACGATGATAAATCCTGCACTCAAGCCAATGCCCATAAAGGGAGGCATCTGCGTAGAGGATAAAGTAGCACTGAAGATAGCCGTCACCTCAAAGGCGGATACGAGAAAAAAGGCTATCATGACAAAACCTACAATAGCCAGGAATTTCCCCCATTTAGCCGTTTCCAGCAAGTGGTTTTGGGAAGTAGTGTCCAACTGGAGATCAAAGATGTCTTTGTTTTCCATTAAGGTTAATTTAAAATAATCAGTAAGCCCGGGCAAACAGCACACGCTCTGCGGAAGGTTTTCCGGTAAGCATATCTTTACCCCCTTCTTTAGGGTTATTGAGCGGAATGCAACGGATAGTTGCTTTGGTTAATTCCTTTATTTTTTCTTCCGTCTCGGCTGTACCATCCCAGGGAGCACTTACAAAGCCACCCTTTTCATCCAATACCTTCTGAAAGGTCTCGAAATCATCCACTTGGGTGACATGCGTTTCCTGGAAATGCAAAGCCTTCTGATACAGGTTATGCTGGATTTCCTCTAAAAGATCCTGAATGCGGGCGGCCAGTCCTTCCAAAGGCAGGTTGGCTTTTTCCCGGGTATCCCTACGGGCAACCTCAGCAACACCATTTTCCAGGTCCCTGGGTCCGATAGCCAAACGAACAGGCACTCCCTTAAGCTCATACTCGGCGAATTTCCATCCGGGACGGCTATTGTCATTGTCATCGTATTTGACACGGATGCCCGCTTGCTTCAACTCCTGAACCAGGGCGCCGATACGTTCGTCCAGTACTTTCTTCTGGTCATCCCCTTTGTAAATGGGCACGATCACCACCTGTATGGGCGCCACCCTGGGCGGCATCACCAAGCCCTCATCATCACTATGGGCCATGACCAAGGCACCCACCAAACGGGTACTTACCCCCCAGCTCGTTGCCCATACATACTCCAGCTTATTGTCTTTCCCAGTGAATTGCACATCAAAGGCTTTGGCAAAGTTCTGACCAAGGAAGTGAGAAGTTCCGGCCTGAAGCGCTTTACCATCCTGCATTAATGCCTCAATGCAATAAGTATCTACCGCCCCCGCAAAACGTTCACTTTCAGATTTGGTTCCCCTGATCACAGGCAGGGCCAGGTAGTTTTCTGCAAAAGTTGCATACACTTCCATCATTTTCTGGGCCTCTTCTACGGCCTCCGCCTCCGTTGCATGGGCCGTATGGCCTTCCTGCCATAAAAACTCAGCCGTCCGCAAAAACAGCCGGGTACGCATCTCCCAGCGAACCACATTGGCCCATTGATTGATGAGTAAGGGCAAATCCCTGTAAGATTGAATCCAATCTTTATAGGTATTCCAAATGATGGTCTCCGAAGTGGGACGTATAATCAGTTCTTCTTCCAGTTTTGCCTCCGGGTCAACGACTACCCCACCCCCATTGGGGTCATTCTTTAAGCGGTAGTGTGTGACCACAGCACATTCCTTGGCAAAACCCTCTACATGGGCAGCTTCTTTGGACAGGAAACTTTTGGGTATCAACAAAGGAAAGTAGGCGTTCTGATGACCCGTATCCTTAAACATCTTATCGAGTACATCCCTCATGTTTTCCCACAAGGCAAATCCATATGGTTTGATGACCATACATCCTTTCACAGCGGAGTAATCAGCCAATCCACCTTTTAACACCAAATCGTTGTACCACTGGGAATAATCCACAGCACGCGCAGTAATTTCTTTGCTCATAGCCCGTCTTAATAACTTTTAATAATACATTGCCTAAGACACGTGCAAACCTACATAAATTGTAGTAACTTCACATAAGGATTACCTTAAACACTTTCCAATGAATACCCGCAATATTCTTTTAACCATATTCGTTGGGTGCCTTTGCAGCTGCTCTACTTCTCGCCAGTCGCAGACAACCGACCAAGTGTCCTATTCCAATACCAAACAGGACGACGCTTCAAACCAGACAGGAAATGGTGGATATTTAACTACAGATGGCAACGATAGCCGCGTTCAAACCAATAACAACGGAAGTTCCACTGTAGATAGTTATAACGACTATGCCTACGGCGGATATACGCCATACTCTACTTTTGTTGACCCATATTGGGGCGGAGCCTGGGGCATCGGACCCTCTTTTTATAACCCATATAGCGTCTATTACGGCATGTATGGCTTCTATCCTACTTATGGTATAGGCCTAAGCATGGGCTTTGGATATGGCATCAACCCACTTTATTATGGAGGGTACTATTATCCTTATTACCCTGGCTTCGGATACTATGGCGGAGAAGGCCTGACGTCTGCATCTCCTACAGGAGGGCTGGCCTTTGGTGTTGGCAGGCCTGCAACGTTGGCCTACAACAATTCCCACTTCCATAGCATTACCAATTCAACCGTCCCGGTAACCAATGGAACCATAGGCAGACCAGTAGTCAACCCTAAAAACAGCTTGGCTTCCATGGTGAACACCAGACAAAACATGGTCCGTCAATCGACCTATAATCCAAGGGGCAACATTGCCAATAACCTACATGGGGTCCCCAACGGGAACAATACCCGCACCACACGTCCGATCAATACAACGAGCAGCCAATCTTCCTTCTTCAGAGGAGGCGCAGGCGGTAGCTTCGGTGGCGGAAGAGTGGGTGGTGGTGGATTTGGTGGCGGAAGACACTAAAAAAAGTCATGAAAAAATACCTAAAGCCCCCTGAATTGGGGGCTTTTTTTATTGCTTTTTTTTACTATATTTATAGGCAATCCAATCCTTATGATACCAGCTTTATTGCTGCCCCTTTGGCTTTTGATGGCAGCTAACGATTCTACCAGTCTCTCCGATCCCCGGATCCTCCATATCCGCAATCTGTTCCTGCAAGTCCAGCAAGATTCAAGTATCCAGAAAATTACCCTGGATGGACCCGCATTCCTGGATGAAGAAGCTGCCAGAACTTCCGGGGCTAGCCTGACGGGTTATTTTAAGGGGGATACCCTTTGTAAAATCAGCACCAGAGTGGGCATGTCCTATGCGGTATTCCAGGAAAACTTCTACTTTGAAAAAGGACAATTGGTCTATGCCGATGAATTAGAGAAGGATTTTCCACCCAATTCGGATCACACGGGCGTTAACCATTCCAAATTAGTTTTGGCCTTTGAAGGCAGCTATTATTTTGAGGGATATAAAGCATTCTCCATTCATACCTCAGGCAAGCGGAAGGTATCCGAAGATGAGATCCATCATCCCCTGGAGCTATATCACAACGCCGCTTATTATTATGGATTATTAATAAAGCGGCATCGCGCACCTCAAAAGCCCGAGCCTTGAAAACCCAATGAGCTCATCAGGAAGCTTCGAATACTATCCTGATTCCTGGCATCAAACCAATGCATATCCGGGTCCTTCTTAAACCAAGTTAACTGACGTTTCGCGTAATTCCGCGTATGCTGTTTGACCAGTTCCACCGCCCGCTCCAGAGGCATCTCATCCTCCAGGTAAGCAAACAGTTCTTTGTAGCCAACGGTATCCAGGGCTTTTTCTTTGCGGTAAGGTAAGAGACTGCGCACTTCATCCAACAGACCTGCTTCCATCATCTGATCTACCCGGACATTGATGCGTTCATACAACAATTCTCTTGGTAGCTCCAAACCAATCTTCAACACATTAAAAGATCGGCCGACCCCACGCGTCTGACCCATTGAGCCGTCTGCGGCTGACGCCGGGCTTCCCTGAATATTTGAATTTGTTTTTCCCCTGAATTCCATTATCGACCTTCCGGTTGCCTCTACAAATTCCAATACCCTCATCAGGCGATGCGGATTCTGTATCTCGCCCTGCGCATACCAGGCAGCATCCTTTAGCTGTACTTCCTGTTGTAACCATTCCATTCCGCGCATCGCATACTGTTCCCTAACCCTGAGCCTGATTTCTGGAGGAATCTCGGGCATTTCATCTAATCCATCCAAGAAAGCATTGATATACAATCCTGTCCCTCCCACCATCAATAGGAAGGGTTGCCTGGAAAACCAATCTTTGGCCTTATCCAGGGCATATTGTTCAAATACGGCTGCATTCACCTTGTCGGTGATGGAATGCGTGGCAATAAAAAAATGGGGAACCTGCGCTAATTCTTCCGAAGAAGGGCGCGCCACACCTATATTCATTTCCCTGTAACACTGTCTGGAATCCGCAGATAGGATGGCCGAGTCCAATTGTTCTCCCAGGTGTATACCTACGGCGGTTTTACCCACGGCTGTAGGACCTGCGATCACTATTACCGTTGATGGGAACATGGATGGTTAGAGTTCTTCGCCGAAGGTTTCAGCGCCCGCTTCCTCGGTACCACCTTCTACTTCATCAGATTCATCATCTCCATCTCCGCCTTCCGTACCAAAGCCTTCTTCTCCTTTACTGAGGTCATATTTTTCTTCGACCTCCACAAATTTATCCCCCAGTAAACTCCGGGTTCCATACTGAGAAGGGGCCAGCCCTTCTGTACGGATGACCGAAGGGTAGGAAATCTTTTGATTTTCCTCTTTGATGACACTAATTAACTCTACCTGAAAAGTCCAGTTGCGGTTGAAATCGTAGATGTATATGAACTTCTGGTTGGGATCCTTTATTTCAGAGCCAATTTGGGTCTGATCCATCAGGAGCGGCTCTTTCACATAGTTCTTGTCGTACTTCTCCAAGGTAATTTCCCTGCCCCTTTGCCATTGGTCATTACTACGATAGAAAGTAGCTTTATGCTTATTATCGAATTCAAACGATTTCAGTACAATGTCATTCAGTTCCTTAAAGCTCTGACTATGTTTGATGACTACATCCCTGTAAACCGCGTCATCATCCTCCCAGTAAACTCTAAATTTCAGTACAGCCATTATTGCAGCATTTGAATTGTAATAACAAAAATAATAGAATTAACTAAAGATTGCTAACTGGCTCCAGGTTATGTTCTTTCCCCAACGACAGCATCAAACCATATGCCGCTTCGTAACTATTATCAATCACCCCATCCAGAATAGCCTCCCTGATAGCGGTTTTAATATCTCCCACCAGTCTTCCGGGTGCCAGCCCAAAGGTTTCCATGATCATTTCACCAGTGATGGGCGGCTGCCAATTGCGGATTCTATCCTTTTCTTCCACATCCTTAAGGCGTTCTTGAACAAGTTCATAGTTCTCCAGGTAACGGTGGACCTTTTGTTTGTTTTTAGAGGTTATGTCCGCCTTACACAAAGTCATCAAATCCTCCAGGTCCTCTCCGGCATCAAACAACAAACGCCTCACTGCTGAATCGGTAATATTGTCCTTGGTCAGACTGATAGGACGTAGGTGCAGTTCGACAAGCTTGCGTACATAACGCAAAGGTTCATGTGCAGGCAATTTCAATTTCGAAAATATCCTGGGCACCATTTTTCCACCCACCACCTCGTGCCCATGAAATGTCCATCCATGGCCAGGTTCAAAACGTTTGGTCGCAGGCTTTCCTATGTCATGCAGAATGGCAGCCCAACGCAACCAAAGGTTATCCGTATGGGGGGCTATATTATCCAATACCTGGAGCGTGTGAAAGAAATTATCCTTATGCCCCCGGCCATCTATATACTCAGCCCCGGCCAGGTCTACCATTTGGGGAAAGATCAGCTCTAATAATCCACTTCTGTACAACAATTCAAACCCGACAGAGGGGCGGGGGCTCAAAATAATTTTATTCAGCTCAGTAGTAATCCTCTCCTGGGTGATGATTTTTATCCGATCGGCATGATCCTTTATCCCCTGAAATGTTTCAGGAGCAATTTCATACTGTAATTGGGAGGCAAATCTCACCGCCCGCAACATACGCAACGGATCGTCCTTAAAAGTCTTACCCGGTTCCAAGGGCGTCTTAATGACCCGTAAAGCCATATCCCTTAGCCCATCGAATGGATCGATCAACTTTCCATAATCATCCGGATTGAGGCTAATCGCCAGGGCATTAATGGTAAAATCCCTGCGCAACTGGTCATCGATCAACGTACCTGGTTCTACTTCCGGGTTCCTGGATTCCTCGCTATAGCTTTCTTTTCTGGCCCCAACAAACTCCAGCTCCATGTCTTCCAACTTGAGCTGGGCCGTCCCATAGGTCTTGAAAAAATTAACCCCAGGTGCGGGCCTGAACCGTTCTGCTACCTTATGTGCTAAAGCAATGCCATCACCGACACAAACAATATCTACGTCCTTGGTAGGTCTACCAATCAGTTTATCCCTCACAAATCCACCCACCAAATAGGTAGGAAGGCCCAATTCTGCTGCAGCATTAGCCACTTTCTTAAAAACAAACAATTCCCTATCGTTACAAAGAATTTCCATGTGCAACGGCAAAAATAATCAAATAAAACGCCAATTACTTTTCGGGCTCATGCCCATCCCCTTCAAGGCCTGACTCAAGGCCTGATCACCTCAATCTGTCAAGGCCCGACTCAAGGCCTGATGACTTCAATCTGCCCGTCCTTTTGCGGACGGATCACGCTGGAGGGGACCTTCTTTTCCCTGTCTTCCTGGCGGTATTTTACCACGTAATCAACCCCATCCAGGATAGCAGGATCTATCTCTCCAAACCAGCCAGGAGAATCATGTCCGGAAATATTGGCCGAGGTGGAAACAACGGGCGCCCTTAATCTTTTAATCAAATGCCTACAGAAAGGCTCGTCCACTATCCTGATCCCCACAGATCCATCCTCAGCCAGTAAATTAGCCGCCAGTCCAATAGCTCCGTTATAGATGACCGTAGTAGGTTTGGTCTGTCGCTTCAAATAATCAAACACACTCAGATCCACTCCAGCCGTGTATTTGAGCACATCCCGGTCGTCCGCCACCAGAACAATCATGCTTTTCGATTCCGCCCTTTGTTTGAGTGCATAAATGCGGGCGACCGCTTCGGCATTCGCCGCATCACAGCCTATCCCCCAGATCGTATCCGTGGGATAGACAATCAATCCCCCTGCTCTTAGTACGCTGAGGCTAGCTTCCAGGTCTTCATTAAAATCCATCCGGCAAAAGTACATCAGGGCACCCGAATCCCATCTCCGTCTTTGGTGATTTCCCTCATTTTGATTTACGTTTGCGTAAAATTTATCAGTATATGGACCTACAAGGACGCATTCAGGCAGCATGGGCCAACCGCGAATTACTGAAGGAAGCTACGTACGCAGACGCCGTAAGGGAAGTGATTGAAGGCGTGGATAAAGGCGAGCTAAGGGTAGCAGCCCCCGGTCCGTCCAGCTGGGTTGTCAACGAATGGGTCAAACAAGCCATTCTCATGTATTTCGCGATCCAGACCATGGAAACCTTTGTACTGCCTCCTTTCGAGTTCTATGACAAAATGAAGCTCAAATCCGACTATAAATCCATTGGTGTCAGGGCTGTTCCGCACGCCGTAGCCCGTTATGGAGCCTACCTGGCCAAAAACGTAGTCCTGATGCCCTCTTATGTTAATATTGGCGCCTATGTAGACGAAGGCACCATGGTTGACACCTGGGCTACCGTTGGAAGCTGTGCCCAAATAGGCAAACACGTCCACCTCAGCGGTGGCGTAGGTATAGGCGGAGTCCTGGAGCCCCTTCAAGCCAATCCTGTCATCATTGAAGACAACTGCTTCCTGGGTTCCCGCTCCATCGTTGTGGAAGGCGTTATAGTAGAAAAAGAAGCCGTCATCGGAGCCGGTGTGGTGCTGACCAAATCCACCCGCATCATTGACGTCAGTGGGGCTGAACCAGTTGAGTTCAAGGGCCGTATCCCTGCCCGTAGTGTAGTCATCCCAGGCTCCTATCCCAAAAAATTCCCCGCCGGGGAGTACCAGGTGCCTTGCGCCCTGATCATTGGGCAACGCAAAGCATCCACCGATGTGAAGACCAGTTTGAATGATGCGTTGAGGGATTTTAACGTAGCGGTGTAAGCCGAGCGCCCCGGTACGTTCATGTCGGCGCGCCTTGAATACCCGAATCGTCTACCCCTTAATGAGTTCCACCGGAATCGTGTGGGCGCATTTAAAATGACCTTTAGGACATTCCTTATACCCATGCAGGCCGCAAGGCCTGCATGCTAATTTTTCAGGTGTCTCCACTATCCTGGACATATCCGATAAAGGCCCGAATCCAAAAGCAGGTACTGTAGAACAATAGATCGCCGTTACCGGAGCATTCATAGCAGAGGCCAGGTGCATCGGTGCAGAATCATTCACATAATTCATGTCTGCACCTTTCATCAGCGCAGCCGATTGGAGCAAAGAAAAATGGCCGCACAAGGACTTAGCCCTGTGGTTTCTTGCCCCTTGCAGGATCAGATTACAGAAGTCAACATCACCAGGAGCACCCAAGAGGTAAATATTTCTATCCTCCCCTAAAGCTTGGATCAGGGCTATCCATTTTTCCCTAGCCAATTGCTTAGTATACCATACAGAGGCAGGGCTCAACGTAACATAAGGCTCCTGTTGGTATGGCCCCACCTTTTCATAGTCCTTTTGGGATGGATACAACTTGGGCTTTTCCATTTGCCCGTCCGTCAGGCTTGCAATCAGGGAAAGATTACGCTCCACCTCATGCGCTTTTTCAATGACATGCGGTTTACTTTCCGTAAAAAAAACAGACATCGGATTTTTATTAAACCCTATCGTGTGGGAGCGGGAAAACATCGTAATAAACCCTGAGCTGGCAAACCTTTGCAGGTTGATCACATAATCATAGCGCCTGCGTCTTACCTCCTGCATCATCTTCCACAGGTTACGCATCTTATGCTCCTTCTTATCCCAGATCAACACCTCATCCAACAGCGGATGACCCAGGAGCAGTGATTCATTACCCTTTCTCAACAGGAAGTCTATTCGGCTTTCGGGATAAAAACGCTTTAATTGCTCAATCAATGGGGTTGCCAACACCACATCTCCCAGGAAAGCCGTTTGAATGATCAGGAATCGCATATTTCGCAAATGTAATTATATCTTTTAAGCAGCCATGAGTAACTCCCGCACCAATTCCTCCGCCGCCGATGACCCATCATAGGCCCCGTTTCCACCATACTCCAGGCCCACTGGATTTTAGGCGAGTCCATCTACTTTTCCCCCTCGCAGGAACCTCTTTGATCATCATTGGAATTTGGTTTATGAGCCGAAAGTCCTCCCAAAAATAATTTTCCAATTCCCAAAAAGCTCTATATTTGCACCCCGATCTGACAGAAACTTCAGTTCAAAGCCTGCCCAGGTGGCGAAATTGGTAGACGCACTGTGTTCAGGTCGCAGCGTTCGAAAGGATGTGCTGGTTCGAATCCAGTCCTGGGCACAAAGCCCCGCAACAAATGTTGCGGGGCTTTTGATTTTCCGCAGCGGCGCGAACTCGTTCGCAGATGCTGCGGAAAATCAAAAGCCCCACGACCGCTACGCGGTCGCGGGGCTTCGGGTACGCCCCTCGCAGGACATCCTGGATCATCGCCGGCCTTTGGCCGGCGGTAATCCAGTCATCGTCGACGCCTCCGGCGGCGATGGTAATCCAGTCCAAAGTATTCGCACCTTGACTTACCAATGACTTACCAAATCAGGCATTTGACTTACCGAATCAGCCTACCCACTTAACCTCGTCCTTGGGAATAAAGAAACCCTGAATGCAATTGGGGTTTCTGATACAGATTTGTATATGGTTTTTATCTCGAAAACCTGCACCAGGATATAATTCCTCGCCTTCAACAAATACCCCACGTACGGAATCAAAAGGCCTAAACTCATTGGCTCTTTGAATCCGGTGTAAATTTTCGATGACAGCACAATCCAAATGTCGCCTGAGCAACTCCTTCTTGTCTCTGCTAGGTAAATTAACAGGGAGCTCTAGATTCATGGTATCCGCAAAAGACTTAAGACTGGTATAGGAGTTCTTTACCAGACCTAGGGATTTTGTATCCAACAAATCCAAGCAATACTGGAGATCTATAACAGCACCCAAGAAAGATGGCTGCTTATATGTCTTCTTACCAGGAGGATTTTTAGCAAATCCAATGCTCGTTCATAATTATTCTCCCAAAAATAGAACCCTCCCCTAACCAATCATGGCTATTGGTGCTGGGCTTCATCGTAGCCTTGCCAGAGACAATATCGTCTCTTACGGATTGTTCACAGCCGTGAAATCCAATTAACAAACCAGGCTTGGAAGAATACATAAATTAGTGGGAACTGGCGGAGGAGACCTTATTAGTTCCTTTGGGGACAAGCAAATGGAAAATCCCTAGCTCTGTCAGAAGCTTTTTAGCCGCTTTCTTGAGAGTATTAAATACTTTGTGTAAATAGGATAAGCGACTGTATTAGACACGGCACCTGTTTTCAAAGATAGTTACAAACTGATGGAGTATGAACCCCCAATTATGGAGAGGCATATTCCATTTCTTTTGGATGTTCATC
>CAJCIQ010000058.1 GCA_903970475.1 Beijerinckiaceae bacterium | reverse complement strand
AGGGTGGAGGACCGCATAGCCGTATCGTTGTGTTTGCTGGTATAATATTGTTGAAGTAAGTAAAGTGATCCGGTAACGTTGGGGGTTGCCATGGAAGTACCCGCGTAGGTATCGTAGGAATAATCAGAAACCGCAGTGCTGGATAATACCCCATCTCCATCGGCTACGATATCAGGCTTAATCCTTCCGTCTGTGGTGGGACCCCAGCTACTGAAGTAGGTCATCACCACATCTGAAGGTTGGGTATATCCTGTTGGGATGGGTTCAATGGCTCCAATGGTAATGAGGTTCTTGGCATTGCCATAATCAGGGATGGTCTGAAACCAGGCATTACTACTCAAGGTGGCAGACCTGGTGCCTTTCACGTAGTCACCTGCGTTATTATAATAATAATAGGGTGAATCGACGGCGGGTCCTGTTTCTCCCCTGCTGTTGCCGGCGGCCTGTACCATCAGGTAATAAGGCGCATTGAAGGCAATCGTATCGCGGCTTGCGCAATCAGGGCCATAATAACCGAATTCATAGTCCGTTGTATCACCGACATTGCCATACCATTCCCAATGGTCGTTATCGGTGTTGTAATTCCAGCCGCTCAGGATGCCATAAGAGTGATTGGATAAATAGAGCGTGGGAGCAGCTAAGGCCATACCGGCAAGGTCACTTGAATATTGTGTGCCCTGAATACCCCCATAATAGTAGGCATCCAGGTCAGGTGCCTGGTAAGCCATCCCCTTTGCATTGGGGTTGACCCCGGTACCGATCATCGTACCGGATACGTGGGTGGCATGATCCAATAAATCTGTGTATCCGTCCACTTGGGTTACCCTTCCGGCTAGTTCCACATGGGTACCTCGGACAGCGCCTCCGTCCCAAATAGCCAAACGACCCTTCATGTTAACCGCATTCCCGGTAAGGTTCAATCCCAGACCCCCGCTAGGCCAAAGCGCCGTCGTGCTGGTCGTTTGGGCAGAAGTCAGGTTATCCACCACCTTGTACACGGGATGATTGTAAGCATCAACCCCGGTTAGTATTGCGTATTTGCCGTGTTTGCCGTGAACGGTCAGGGGCCAGTTCTTTTGAGCCGACATCATCAGGGCTTTCTGGTAAGAAGCTGCGGCTCGTCTGGAAAATGAGTCGTGCGCCTTACTTAATTCCGCTTTGTTGGTAACAACTTGTGCTTTTATGGAAACAATCGAAATGAAGGTAAGTACAACAGTGGCTATTGTGGCTCTTCCGAAGGTAATGGGGATCCTCATATTGTTACAGATAGCGTTCAGAATTTGGGTAAATTTAGTTTAAAGTAATGCCTACTATTAATGAAACGTAAAATATTATTTTTGGTTGGGTCAAGCATATTTGGCGTTGTCCTTTTAGGGGGTATTTTCAGTTTTTCCACACCTAAATCTGTTCTTACATCCCTTTCCCCCTCCCAAGGCATACATGGTTATGTATTGGAATCGAAGGGAAACCAGATGCCTGCTCCCAACAGACCCAGGCATAAGCCCAAGGGGATACCTGCGACCATTTATATATTTCCGGTAGTGAATTTGAGCCAGGTCGAACCAGACCTAAAGGCCTCTTTTTATAAGTCCGTGCACGCAAAAGTGGTGCAGGTGGTAACAAGCGATAGTACAGGATATTTCGAGGCAGCCTTGGACACTGGTCAATATTCCTTGTTTGTCCGGGTGGGTGACTTGTATTATGCCGCACAAACCGACCAATACAATCACCTGGCTCCTGCAACTGTAAAACCGTCTGTACAAACTTACGTAGAATTAGTGGTTCACTACAAGGCAACCTTCTAAATTTTAACCTATAAATAAGGCCTTTTTACCACAAAAAAACTAAATAATTTAGTATTATTTCCTATTTTTGTTGGGATGATGACCCGTTCAGGTTCCGCTGATTTGCCTTTGCACTACGGTCAGGTACCACCCTGGCTAGCCGAACGTATGACCAGACTGGGAAAAGTCATAACCGAAACCCTGGTATTGGAATATGGCATCTCTGGGTTTTTGAGTCGGTTGAGTGATCCCTTCTGGTTTCAATCCCTGGGATGTGTAATGGGCATGGACTGGCATTCTTCCGGGATCACCACCTCGGTCATGGGAGCCTTGAAGAAGGCTTTAAATCCCATGGCATCCACATTGGGAATATATGTTTGTGGGGGCAGGGGGAAGTACAGCCGCGAGACCCCTGCTGAATTGCAAAAGCTAGGCATGCAAACAGGTTTGAACGCAGATGGTTTGATCCGGTCCAGCCGACTTTCGGCCAAGGTAGATAGCGTGGCCATTCAGGATGGTTTCCAGTTGTATTTGCATTGCTTTATCGTGGCCCGAAATGGAGAGTGGGTGGTCGTGCAACAAGGTATGAACTCCGATAGCCGTACGGCCAGGCGCTACCATTGGCATTCTGATCAGCTTTCCTCTTTTATAGAAGCACCGCATACCGCTATCTATGGTCCCAATCAGGGATCCATCCTCAACCTGACTGATTCGACAGCCGCATCTACCCGAAAGGGTATACTCACGGTACTGGATACGGACAGCGCAGAAGTGATGAAAGCGGCGACCAGCGGAATCGGGTTGGTGCCCGGTGCGCGTGCCTCCGTCGGATCAGCCCTGAGCGGCACGATGGTGGGTTTGCCCCACCTGACAATGCCGGCCCATCATGACGTAAGATCCTCAGATATACATATCAAACGGTTGGGCGCCGTATTAGCCCTGGCTCATGAAAAACAACCTATGGATTTCGAATCGCTGCTGCTTTTGGAAGGTGTTGGTCCCAGAACGGTACAATCGCTCACCCTGGTGAGTGAAGTGCTGCATGGAACGCCTTCCCGTTTCAGCGATCCTGCCCGTTTTTCCTTTGCCCACGGAGGCAAGGACGGGCATCCTTTTCCCGTTCCGCTGGATGTATATGATCAAACGGTGACGGTATTGGAAAAAGCCTTGGCCAGTGCCAAACTCGGCCGGGAAGAATCGGCTTCTGCCTTAAAACGGTTGGCCGGTCTTTCTGCCCAACTCGAAAAGGGGTTTAAGGAAGAAGACCGGGTTCAGGAATGGATACAACACGAAAGGGAAGAATCTTACAAGTATGGAGGAATGACCGTGGCGGGACCGGCGGTCCCGCCAAAATCGTTGGCGATGGGGCCTGCGCGGCCGCCAAAGTCATTGGCCAGGAGCCCGGCGCGGAGGCATGGCCCAGCACAACTTTCTCTTTTTTAAAGGATGCGGGTCGGGATGCGGGAAAAAAACGGAAGAATTTTTTGGTGGATTCCGAATTTATCCCGAACCTTGTTGTGTTGAATCGCTCTTCGAATAATACCGGGGAGCTTTTTTTTTGCCCTAAACTGATCCAAGAGGTCACTGATTACCGTCCTAATTCCTATGCGAAGCCTCAACTCCACAGCAATTACCCTTACCTTGGCAGTCGTCCTGTTGCAAGCCTGTTCGAAAGGACATTCTCCAGTAAGTACCACCCAGGCCTCGTTTCAATTCGTCAATACCTCCGTTTACAATACGACCCTGAATGTTTTTTCAGGATCTGCTCCCCTGTACGCTCCTTTATCCTACCCAGATAGTTCGGGTTACCTGCCGATTTCCTTGCCGGCCACCGGATTTGCCGTAGTCAGTGGGGCAGATACCTTGGTAAGAATTGACTCCAACTGGAAGCCGGGAAAACAATACACCTTATTTGTCATGGATTCTATGGGTGTAGGTCGGGCTGCTATAGCCCAGGTCCAGGACAGTTTTCCCCAATTACAATCCGGCTATACGGGGGTGCGTTTCCTGAACTTTTGTGGGGTAGCCCCTAACCTGGATCTGTATGATTCCATATCCGCAAAGTACCTGTTTACGGATCGCTATTATGGAGAAACGGATGTGTTTTCTTCCACCTTCCAAAGCATACCCTCTGGTACCTATAACTTGCAGATAAGGGTTCCGGGAGAGCTGATTTATGTGGCCAATCTTCCAAGTACCATTCTACAGCCTGGAACCTGTTATACCTTTTTTGCCCGGGGTACAACGACTATCCAACCAAATTTACAGGTAGCCATTGGTGTATTAGTGCACCCTTAACCGATTTTGCGCAATCGTTTCGCCACAATTAGCACTTGTTTTTTTCCTACTTTGCCCTCATGCTAAAACATGGGTTGCTCGCCTGCGCGGTTTGCTTGGTCTCCGCAACATTATTTGCTCAGTCCATTGATCCTGCACAGATCAAAAATAAGATGCAGTGGTTTAGCGATGCCAAACTGGGCATCTTCATTCATTGGGGTGTTTATTCTGTTGGTGGGATCGATGAGAGTTGGAGTTTTTACAATAAGAAAATCTCCTATGTGGATTATATGGCCCAGAAAAAGGGGTTTACTGCCGCTAAATATAATCCCCAGGCTTGGGCGGATTTGATTAAGGAATCCGGGGCCCGTTATGCGGTATTGACGACCAAACACCACGATGGGGTTGCCCTCTGGGATACCAAATGGAGTGACCTGAATGTGGTAAAACAAACGCCTGCCGCCAGAGACCTGGTTGCCCCCTTCTTTGCGGCATTGAGAAAGGATAGTATCCGATGTGGAGCCTACTTTTCCTTACTGGATTGGTCTAATCCCGACTATACTGGTTTCACCAAAGACTCTTCCCGTTATAAAATAAGCGATGATTATCCCCGATGGAATAAATACAGGCGATTTTTCCAGGGGCAGATCCAGGAGTTGATGGTGAATTATCATCCTGACCTGATCTGGTTTGATGGTGATTGGGAGCATAATGCAGAGGAATGGGAATCAGGGCATGTGCGTGACCTTATTCTTTCCTATAATCCTAATGCCATCATCAATGGAAGGTTGCAGGGATATGGAGATTACCAAACGCCGGAACAGAATATTCCGGTATCCCGTCCCCCCTACCCCTGGTGGGAATTATGCCAAACCACTAATCTGAACTGGGGGTATCATCCTGATGATACCAACTTTAAAACCCCTGGCGAAGTCATCAGCATTTTTGCCGACGTGATCTATAACGGAGGGAACCTTCTTTTGGATATCGGACCCAAAGAAGACGGGACTATTCCTACAGAAGAAGTGCATCTCCTCAAAGAATTGGGGAAATGGACCCGTGCACATCAGGAAGCCATCTTTGGTACCCTGGGCGGTATTCCACAAGGTCATTTCTTTGGCCCTTCCACGATCAGTGCGGACTCCATTACGCTCTACTTGTTTTTACCTGCTACAACCTATGGTCAGGTGTTGATCAAAGGATTGTCCAATGCCATACAGGATATTACCGTGGTGGGCAATGGGACTCACCTGAAGCATAAGGTGGTCGGTAAGATCTCCTGGAGTAAGGTTCCTGGTTTAGTATACATCGAGGTGCCGCAAAAAGTGACGGATGAATATATGACGGTACTGGCGCTAAAACTCGACGGCCCTGTAAAGCTTTACAGGGGACAAGGCGGATTGTAACGCGTTATAAAGGAATTGACCTTTATATTCGCGTATCCGGTGATAAGCCGGCAACTTTAATCGAACCATCATGTTGAATCGTCGCAAGTTTTTAGCCCTGTCAACCCTGACAGCCCCCCTGGCCCTGGCCTCCAGGCATTTAATGGCCAGACCACTCACCGAAAAAGGAAAGATGTGGCCTGGCTCCTTAAAAACACAAGGACAGCCTTCGGTAAAGTTTGGAGAAAAACCCATTGTGATCTCCACTTGGGATTTTGGTCAGGCGGCCAATGAGGGAGCCTGGAAAGTACTAAGTCAGGGAGGTCATGCATTGGATGCCGTTGAAGCCGGCGTAAAAATTCCAGAAGCCGATCCCAACAATCAATCGGTTGGAATGGGTGGTTTACCCGATAGGGATGGAAAGGTGACCCTGGATGCCTGTATCATGGATGGTATGGGGAATTGCGGAGGGGTGGCCGCGTTGGAACATGTTGTGCACGCCATTTCTGTGGCCCGCAAGGTGATGGAAAATACGCCTCATGTATTGTTGGTGGGTCAAGGAGCTACCCAGTTTGCCTTGGAGCAGGGATTTCCCAAAGAAAACCTGCTTACGCCTAAAAGCGAAGCTGCCTGGAAGGAATGGTTGAAAACCTCCCATTACCAACCCGTCATGAACGTGGAGAATCAACTCTACCATAAGCAAACAGGGGACATGCCCGGTGGACCCAATAACCACGATACCATTGGCATGATCGCCATCGATGCCTCGGGAAAACTGGGCGGAGCCTGCACCACCAGCGGTATGGCCTATAAGTTGCGTGGTCGTGTGGGTGACTCTCCTATTATCGGAGCGGGTTTGTTTGTGGATGATGAAGCAGGTGCTGCCACGTCTACGGGCGTAGGTGAAGAGGTCATCCGTATTTGTGGGACCCACCTGGTGGTAGAGCTTATGCGCCAGGGACGTAGCCCCCAGGCTGCTTGTGAAGAAGCCGTGAAGCGAATCGTTCAAAAAGGGCCGGAGCGTTCCAAAACACTTCAGGTAGGATTCCTGGCCATTAGCCCACAGGGAGAAATCGGCGCCTACGCGCTGCAAAAAGGATTCACTTATGCGGTAAGGACTGGGAGTATCAACCAGGTTTATCCAGCTCCCTCCTATTACGCCTAACCTGAAGCCTATGTATACACTGGAGATTTGTTGTTATAACCTGCCTTCGGTCCTTGTAGCAGTGGACGCGGGGGCAGACAGAATAGAATTATGTATGAATCCGGAGGATGGGGGTACTACCCCTTCCTATGGATTGATCCGGGCTGCCAGAGAGCGGTGTACGGCTAAATTGTATCCCATTATCCGGCCCAGAGGGGGGGATTTTTTATATAGTCCCGAAGAGTATGAACAGATGATTCTGGACATACGCCTATGCCATGAACTGGGTTGTGACGGGGTAGTGATTGGAGGGCTGACGCCGGAGGGAAATGTGGACTATGCCAATTGTGCGGCTTTGATTGCGGAAGCCGGGACCATGGGCATCACCTTTCACCGGGCCTTTGACCGGGCCGCTGACCCTTTTGTGGCGCTAAAGGATATTATTGACTTGGGCTGTGAACGCATCCTCACCAGTGGTCAGTTTCCTACGGCCATTGAAGGCGCCTCCTTATTGAAAAAGTTGGTAGCCAAAGCGGCTGGACATTTGTCCATCATGCCAGGTGGTGGGGTTCGGTCCACTAATATAGTAGCCCTGGCAAAGGAAACAGGGGCAAAAGAATTCCATACAGCAGCCAGGATAGTGCTGCCCTCCATGATGCAGTTTGTCAACCCGGACATGCAGGAACAATTGAATGGCGTAGCCGTAAATGCGGATGAAGTCAGGCAAATGCGTCAACTACTGGAAACCATATAGACTGAGCATATACAATGAAGAACGTTTTACTCCTTTCGGCTTTGCTGGTGACCGGGAAATTACTCCAGGCTCAACCCCACTTGCCCGCGCCCGTCGGCGTCCATTCTTTTACCTTGGGACAGCACGATTTCCTGCTGGATGGAAAACCAGTGCAGATCATCAGCGGGGAAATGCATCCCGGCCGCATTCCCAGGGCTTATTGGAGGCAAAGGATTCAAATGGCCAAGGCCATGGGGTGTAATACCATTGCAGCCTATGTTTTTTGGAATTACCTCGAAACGTCCAAGGGACATTTTGACTTTCAAACAGAAAGCAGAAACATTGCGGAGTTCATCAGGGTCGCCCAACAAGAAGGTATGTGGGTGCTCCTGCGCCCAGGTCCCTATGTTTGTGCGGAATGGGACTTTGGCGGATTGCCCAACTACCTGCTGGAAATCCCGGACATCAAAGTTCGTTGTTCTGATCCCCGCTACCTGGCTGCTGTCCATCGTTATGTACAGGCACTGTCCGCTCAGGTCAGCTCCCTACAGGTAACCCATGGGGGACCTATCCTGATGGTTCAGGTAGAAAATGAATATGGAAGCTACGGCAACGACCAGCAATACCTGAAGACCCTTAGGGGGTACTGGAAGGAAGGAGGTATACAGGTACCGTTTTATTCTGCTGATGGGGCCTCACCTTCCATGTTGGAAGCGGGTAATGTTTATGGAGCGGCCATTGGGCTGGATCCTGGCACGAGTGAGGATGATTTCCAGCAAGCGGCTAAAAGGAATCCAAACGTTCCTTCATTCAGCAGCGAGACCTATCCTGGTTGGCTGACCCATTGGGGAGAAAAGATGGCCAAGGTGGATACCGGAGACATCATCAAAGACTTGAAATTCCTGCTAGATACCAAGCGTTCCTTCAACCTCTATGTAGTACATGGGGGCACCAATTTCGGATTTACGGCAGGGGCCAACAGTGGAGGCAAGGGCTATGAACCCGATATTACCAGCTACGATTATGATGCCCCCATCGATGAGCAAGGAAGAGCTACGCCCAAATACATGACGCTGCGCCGTTTGATCGGCAGCTACAGCAATAACCCATTACCTGAGATCCCCGCACCTATACCGGTAAGGACCATAGATGCCTTTACCCCTTCGGTTTGGGCTTCTGTTTGGGATGAGCTGCCTGCTCCCATTGCCTCCCCTCAACCCAAACCTTTTGAGGCTTATGGCCAAAATCAGGGATTGATCTTGTATAAAACGCGCCTCATTGGCCATAAGAACGGACGCCTGGTCCTCACCGATCTGCATGATTATGCCACCGTATTCCTGGATGGTAAATTCATTGGTACGATAGACCGGAGGCTGGGTCAAAAAAGCATAGACCTACCCAAGGATAGTGTGGCTGAACCCGTGCTGGAAATTCTGGTAGAAGGTATGGGCCATATCAACTTTGCCCAGGAACTCATAGACCGTAAAGGGATTACCGATAGGGCTACCCTCAATGGGATGACCCTCATGAACTGGGAAGTGTATAGGCTGCCAATGGACACCACCGATCTGAAGCGCATTAATGTCCGGGTGGCTGCTCAGGCCAAAGGCCAGTCCATTGCTGACGCTTCCAGGCCTGGGGTGTTTTTCAAAGGAAGTTTCCAGCTTGACAGCGTAGCCGATACCTATATTGATATGTCCCAGTACAAAAAGGGCATCCTGTGGGTCAATGGACATAACCTTGGCCGGTATTGGAATGCAGGGCCTCAAATGCATATCTATTGTCCGGCCCCTTGGCTGAAAAAGGGCGGCAATGAGATCCTGATTTTCGACGAATTGCAAACCACGGCTGCCCCCGTTAGTGGGGTGACTACCTTGGAATAATAGCATATGAACGCAACTTTTATAAAGGGACCGGCTTTGGCTATCTGTCTGGGATGGCTGGCCAGTCCTTGTTTATATGCGCAGCAGGCGGCCTCAGGTGGCTCGACCCCAGGCTCAAGGGAGGACTGGATACTGGGCAAGGCACATGCTGTCGCCGCCGTAAAAGCAGATTCTGTCAACCATGAATTATTACTCACCAACGGGTTGGTGTACCGCCGTTTTAGAATCCGTCCCAATGTCGTTTGTGTCGGTTTCCACAACGGAGTTACCGGGGAGGAATTGATCAGGGCTGTTGAACCGGAAGCCAGACTGGTTTTAAATGGTAAGACCTATAAGGTGGGCGGCCTTTATGGTCAGAAGGAACGGGCTTACCTGACGGAAGCGGGTATCGATTCTTTGAAAGCGGGTAGCGATGACTTTCAATTCCAGTCCTGGGAAACCCACCCTCTCCTTCCCATCCTTCGCTGGGTGTCCAAGACCTGGACTGGAAATCCCCACCAGCCTACCGGCGTTGAGTTAGTCATGTATTATAAGCATCCCGCACTACCTGGTTTAGACCTCAGGGTGCATTATGCCTTGTATGACGGCCTTCCCCTGATCAGTAAATGGGTAACCCTGGATTATCACGGCTCCGCTTCCATAAGCGTGGACCATTTGGTGCATGAAATCCTGGCCACTCCCGAGGAGCAAAGCGCTGTGGTGGGCAGCACTGCTCAAATGGCAAAGCCCCATGGCCTATATATCGAATCCAATTATGCCTTCAATAACGCCATGCGCTATGATCTGAGCGATCAAACGACGCATTGGAAGGCCGACAGTGCTTATACTTCCCAGGTAAACTATGATTATCAAACCCCCTGCCTGATGGAAGCTTACCCTCCCATCGGACCTGGCGTTACCTTAAAACAGGGAGATAGTTTGGAGTCAGTGCGAACGTATGAACTCCTGATGGATAGTTATGACCGGGAAAGGAGGGGGTTGGCCATCCGTAAAATGTACAGGGCCCTTGCCCCCTGGACTACCCAGAACCCCATTTTCATGCACCTGGTTTCCCATGAGGATAAGGAAGTCTATACCGCCATTGATCAATGCGCCCAAACCGGTTATGAAGCATTGATCCTGAGTTTCGGCAGCCATTGCAACCTGGAAGATACTACTAAGGCCAATATTGCCCGTTGGAAAGCCATTGCCAGCTATGCTCATCAGAAGGGCATTTTGATTGGGGGGTACTCTCTGTTTTCTTCCAGACATATCAGTGACACCGATGACGTGATCAGCCCTAAAACGGGTAAGCCCGGAGGCGCTTTTTTCGGCTTTGCACCCTGCTACGGCAGTTATTGGGGCCGGGGCTATTTGGCCAGGCTAAAGACCTTTTTGTCCACTACCGGATTTGATATACTGGAAAATGATGGACCATATGCGGGAGATGTCTGTGCCTCTACTACCCATCCAGGTCACCAGGGGTTGGACGATAGTCAGTGGCAACAAATGCTCCTGCAAAAAAGCCTGTACCACTGGTGCAATGAGCATGGTATTTTCATCAATGCCCCGGACTGGTATTTCCTGGATGGGAGCAATAAGATTGCCCTGGGCTACAGAGAGGTTAATTTTTCTTTGCCCAGGGATCAGCAGATTATCCTCAATCGGCAGAATATCTATGATGGGACCTGGGAAAAAACACCCTCCATGGGTTGGGGCTTTGTACCCTTGACCAAATATCAGGGAGGGGGGTCAGAGGCTGTCCTGGAACCCTTAAAGGATCATTTATCCGACTATGCCCAATTGATGTTCCAGTATTATGGAGCGGGCGTACAGGCTTGTTATCGCGGGCCCAGGCTCTATGATGCGGACACCACGCGTCAACTGGTAACGGCAACGGTGACCTGGTATAAAAAGTACAGGGACATCCTCAACGGGGACATCATCCATTTAAGACGCCCCGATGGCAGGGATTGGGATGGCATTTTACATGTCCTGCCAGGCAGCCCCATACCCGGCATGCTGTTAATATATAATCCCCTTCCCGTGTCCATCGAAAGACAGATCCGTATACCTTTGTATTACACGGGACTGGGAAAGGCGGCTAACGTATGGGTTACCCCAGGCTTGAATGTACACGACCTGGGACCAGCCGAACGTTATGCACTTGATCAGGACGGATATATTACCATTCAAGTGACCATTCCTGCGCAAGGTTATCATTGGTACACGATTCAATCAAACCCCTAAGCGATGCGATTGCTCCAAAAAAATGCACAAATTCCCCAAACTGCGAACGTATTATGCAAACGATTGCATAATGCTGGTGGAACATTTCAGGCCCTTGTCTCCTCCAAGTGGCTATCCATCCTTGCTGCTGTGATGCTTTTAACGGCTTCCGCCGGCCAGGCCCAAAAGACCTATTCGGTTGCTTCTCCGGACGGCAAAACAACCATCAATCTGGCGTTGTCCGGGACCCCCCTGCTTTCCATCACGCATGGCGGAAGTACCCTATTGGAACCCTCAGCCCTGGATTTGCAGATTGATTCTGCCCAGGACATCCATTGGAAGGTGTCGAAATTTACCAAAACCAGCGTGGACCAATGGATACATCCCGTAGTTCCCGTTAAATTTAAAAATATTGAAGATCATTATAACGAGGGCACCCTCCAATTTACCGGTGGCGTCAGCCTGGTGCTCCGGGCTTATAATGATGGGGTAGCTTATCGTTGGATCATCACCCATAAAGGACCCTTTAAGGTCTGGAAAGAAGAACTGCACCAGCAATATCATCCAAAGGACGCCGCCTGGTATGCGTTGGAAGATCGGTTTTATTCCCACAACGAACGCATCTTTAAACCCCTGGAAATGGACAGCATTGGTCCCAAACAATTGGGTAGCCTTCCTATGGTAGTCTCCGAGGGATCAACCAAAATACTCTTTACGGAAGCCGACCTCTTTGATTATGCCGGCTTATGGCTAAGGGGTGATGGAACCGGAGGTGTAAACGCTACATTCCCCAATTATCCTAAGACCCTTCAGGAAAGAGGCGACAGGGACAGGCTGGTATTGGACAGGGAAGCCTATGTAGCAGAAGGAGCAGATCGGAAGATACTACCCTGGAGGCTATGGGAAATCGAAGATAATGATGGAGGCTTACTCACTTCAACCTTGGTCTATCAATTATCCAGGAGCACCAACGAAGACTTTAGTTGGGTGAAGCCGGGGAAAGTTTCCTGGGATTGGTGGAATGACAATAACATTTATGGAGTAGACTTCAAAGCCGGTATCAATACCCAAACGTATAAGTATTATGTAGACTTTGCTGCCAGGTACGGACTCACCTATATCATCCTGGATGAGGGTTGGAGCCCGGTAGACAATATCCTCAAAGTGGTACCCGATATCAACATGGAGGACCTGGTCGCTTATGCCAATCAAAAGAATGTAGGCGTGATCCTTTGGGTTTCCTGGCTGGCCTTGGATCATCAGTTGAATGAGGCCCTGGATCTCTACAGTAAGTGGGGCATCAAAGGCATTAAGGTAGATTTCATGCAAAGGGATGACCAGCTTATGGTCAATTACTACCAGAAAGTTGCCCAGGCAACCGCCCAAAGGCATATGCTGGTTGATTTCCACGGGGCCTATAAACCAACGGGCCTGGATAGGCTCTATCCCAATGCGCTTACCCGTGAAGGCGTTTTTGGCAATGAAAATATGAAGTGGTTTGATCCAAAAGACCCGCGTATTACCGGACCAAAACACAATGTGACCCTACCCTTTACCAGGATGGCGGTAGGCCCTATGGATTATACACCTGGGGCCATGCTCAATGCGACCAAAGACGAATGGAGAGCCGATAACAGCAACCCTATGAGCAAGGGCACGCGCACGCAACAGTTGGCCATGTATGTGGTGTATGAAAGCCCGCTTCAAATGCTTTGCGATAACCCCACTCGTTACTATAAGGAACCGGAATGCATGGATTTGTTGAGTACGGTACCCGTTACCTGGGACAGCACCGTCGTGTTGCAGGCCAAGGTGGGAGACTATGTAGCCCTGGCCAGACTCGCGCCCGATGGAACCTGGTATATTGGTGCTATGACAGATTGGACACCCAGGGATTTGACCCTGAACCTTTCCTTTTTGCCCCAGGGTAACTGGACGATGGATGACTGGCAGGATGGGGTCAATGCAGACCGGAATGCGCAGGACTTCAAACGAGTGCAGCATCAAAGCGTGAGCTCCGCCCAAACGTTGACGGTTCACCTGGCGCCAGGGGGTGGATATGTTGCAAGAATTCGTAAGGTCAATTAAACATATACATGAAGATAGGTTGGTTGGTAATGGCTGCCATAGCCCTTTCGGCAGGGCAGCCCGTGGTTGCGCATGTTTTTCCGGATCACTTGGCTGTGGCGCCAGGCCGTTTGCTTGCGGTCGGCTATGCCTTCGCATCTGGCCCGGTTTGCGCGAGCGGCCATCTCGGTGTCAAGGCGCCCACTGGAGATTCTTCCCATAATCTGGTCTATACGGGTCTGCCTCAGCGATGGGACGAAGCCATTCCCCTGGGTAATGGTATGTTGGGCGAATTGGTCTGGGAAAAAAAGGGGCGTTTGCATTTTTCCCTGGACAGGGCTGACCTCTGGGACAACCGAAAGGCTATGCACCTGGAGAAAATGACTTTTGATTGGGTGCGCCAGAAATGGGCTTCCAACCAATATGACAGCGTTCACGCCATAGGGGACGATCCATACGATGACATTCCCTATCCCACTAAAATACCAGCCGCTTCCCTGGAATTTAATACCCAGGTATTAGGCCGGGTATTGAGGGCCCGACTGAACATTGCTTCCGCTCTTTGTCAGGTTGAGTGGGCTTCTGGCGCCCGATTGGAAACCTTTGTCGCAGCCACCCATCATGCGGGGTATTTCCGGTTTACCGGTGTAGCAGCTGATTTTATTCCTGAAATGATTATACCAGGGTATCATCCCGATAGTATTGGGGCTGGTGGAGGACCGGTGGAAGGACCCAGCTTGCAGCGACTGGGTTATCCTCGTGGATCGGTGGTCGCATCCGCCAAGGATTTGATGTACCACCAACCCACCAACGCCCCCGATGGCTTTAGTGTTCACGTTCACTGGGACCGGCACGGGGATACGTTGACGGGGTATTGGATGGCGAAGCTGGACAAGGCTGACGCCACAGCCATAGGCGACGTTCCAGTGTCATCGGCTAACGTCACGGCCGCTGACCAAGCTACAGGCCGGTCGACTGCCGAAGCAAGTCGTGAGCGTCCTGCTACCTATGGTGAAGCGTTAGCACAGCACCTGACCTGGTGGAAGGCCTTTTGGGCTTCTTGTGCTATCCAACTTCCGGATACGGTCATGGAGCGCCAGTGGTACCTGGACCGGTATAAATTGGGCTGCGTGGCCCGGAAAGGGGATCCCCCCGTTACCCTGCAAGCCGTATGGACTGCCGATGAAGGCCGGCTCCCACCCTGGAAAGGGGACGTGCACAATGACCTCAATACCCAACTAAGTTACTGGCCCGCCTTCAGCGGGAACTATAAGGAAGGAGTAACCTCCTTTACAGACTGGCTCTGGGCTATCAGAAAAGAATGTGAGCGGTATACCCGTTCCTATTTTGGGGTACCTGGCCTGGATGTACCCGGTGTCTGCACCTTGAGTGGAGCACCCATGGGAGGCTGGATACAATACTCCTTAAGCCCAACTGTAAGTTCCTGGTTGTCTCAGGATTTTTACCAAGAGTGGCTGTACTGGAAGGATACCGCTTTTCTACAGCAAAGAGCCTATCCCTATTTGTCGGCAGTCGCCACCTTTCTGGAGCATATTACTACCTTAAAGAACGGAGTCCGTGAGCTACCCATCAGCTCCAGTCCCGAAATATATGACAATAGCCCCCAGGCCTGGTTTGCCACCAATACCAATTATGACCTGGCTTTAATGACTTATGTATTCCAATCGGCAGCAGCCGCAGCCCAGGTATTGGGGAAGTCGGCAGAGGCGACCCATTGGAAGCAACTTGTTTCAGAAATGGGACCGCTTACCCAGGATGCAAAAGGGCTGTCCATTGCCGCAGGCGCCGTTCAGACAGAATCTCACCGGCATATGTCTCCCTTTATGGCTATATACCCGATGGGATTACTGAGCCCGGATAGTCCTTCAGATACCTCCCTGATTAACCGGAGCCTGGAGCACATCTCTGCTTTGGGAACCAGGGAATGGGTAGGCTACTCCTTTTGTTGGGCAGGTTGTTTGTTTGCCCGGAACTACCAGGGAGATTCCGCCGAACGTTACCTGAAGATATTTGCTACCAACTTTGTTTCTTCCAACAGCTTTCACCTCAATGGGGACCAGCAAAAAGGTCAATATTCTGGTTTTACGTACAGACCGTTTACCTTGGAAGGCAACTTTGCCTATGGCGCAGGTATTCAGGAAATGCTGCTCCAAAGCTATAATGGTTACCTGAGGCCCTTCCCTGCCCTTCCCAAATCCTGGGGCCAGGTTTCCTTTCATCAGCTTCGTGCGGAAGGTGGATTTTTGGTAAATGGCTTATACGATCATGGTCAGGTGACATTATCGATTAAGGCGACGGTGGATGGCCCTTTAAATCTTTGGATTCCAGCGGACCATTGCCAGGTGGACGGGATCTCCACATCTGTCAGCCAGCACCTCTTGCAAATGCCCATGCATCGCGGGCAGGTGCTGAAGGTGGTTTGCCAATAGGACGGATGCTAGTGAAACATCTGTCATGCTGACAGCGCAAACGCTCCTGCATCGCTGAAACTGACAGTCTCCAAGCCCTGGTATTATTCTAGCGGGCATTATTCCAAAGGATTATATATGGATACCATGATTCAATGGGTTAACGATACCGTTCTCAGGGATCGGGCGCTGCTGGATAGTTATTCTCAGACCATTACGGGTGTCATTCATGGTGTGGATGGCGCCGTCGTGCATATTCAAGTAGAAAAGATGGAAAAAGATCCGAGGACCAAGCAAATGCGCCCTTCGGGCGGTTCTGGTTCAGGGTTTATCATTTCTTCCGATGGATTTATCGTCACCAATCACCACGTCATAGAAGGAGCAGAAAAAATCAGGGTTACCTTGTCCAATGGACAGGTGCTAACGGCAGAATTGAAAGGCTCTGATCCATCCACCGACATTGCGGTGATTAAAGTATATGGCGACAACCTGCATACACTCGCGTTTGCAGATTCGGACCGGCTTCAGGTAGGTCAGATCGCCATTGCCGTGGGTAATCCGCTGGGTCTTCAGTATACGGTTACCTCTGGTATCATCAGCGCCTTAGGTCGTACCTTGAGGGCCAAGAATGGAAGGTTGATTGATGACGTATTGCAGACCGATGCCGCACTGAATCCCGGAAACTCCGGAGGCCCTTTACTCAACAGCTTGGGGGAAGTCATTGGGGTTAATACGGCTACCATTCCTTCTGCGCAAGGGCTATGTTTTGCCGTCTCTTCCAACCTGTCCTCTTACATAGCCGGCAAATTAATCATGGACGGCAGGGTGCGCAGGGCGCAACTGGGCATAGCCGGTCAATTGGTCAACCTGACGGAGCGCATGGTAGCCGTAGGTAAACTGAGCAGGCATTCCGGTGTATATGTCATAGAAAAGGTGGCCGATGCCGGTGTGCAGAATGCACAGCTTAAAGCTGCGGATATTATCGTGGCATTCAATGGGAAGCCCGTAGGATCTACAGACGACCTGCACAGGTACTTAACCTTTGAAACGGTAGGGAGCAGGCAAACCTTGTCCATTTTCAGGGAAGGAAGACTCCAGGAAGTTATGGTGGTCCCAGGGGAACTCAAATAGCCCGAAGCGTCGGCTGACGCCTGGAACCGAACGATGGCTGACGCCGGGGGGCCTGTTTGTGGAAGCTTATAGCCTGTGTTCGGCCTTCAGGGTATAAAAGAACATCCCTGCCCCATCGTCCGTGGAGGCGGTTCCCAGTACGTCATTGCCTGCCTGGAAGTATAACTTTTGTCCTTCCCAGGAAGGATCCATCGGAACCTGTATGGGCACTATCCCAGGCATGGAAGCCTGTAATTGCCCTTTAGGTCCTAGTTCCAGTACGTAATTAAACTTCCAGTTCAACGGAATATGGCTGGCCAGGTCAACCGTTTTCTGGTCGGTGCCGGCAGCATTGGATACCTTCATGCTCAGTTTACCACTACGAGCGACGACATCAAAGGTATAAATGAGCTGAACCAGCGCTGTTGCGCCCATTCCCCGGATCTGACCTACCGTCACGGGTGGTGATCCCTGCGGTAATTGGGTAATGGAAACGGTAGCTGAGAGACGGGATGCCGTATGGATATCAAAGTATGCGGAGGAAAGCTCACTTAAGGCGCAACGCGGACAAACATAGACACCCCCATCATTAGCGGAATAAAAATAGTTGGAAGTATAACCTTTTGTGAGGGTATCGGCTCCAATGGATTGCAGCGCTTCCTTTTCCCCTGTGGAATCAGAAACCGGCAGTGTTAGGTTCCATTTACCCAGGTGCAGGATTTGATCCGGACTCCAGGAGGATGCGCCAGGCGCCATTTGGTGCATTTGAGCTTTGAGCTTGATGGCGAAGCCCAGCGATAACATACCCAACAAAACAATTCCAAGAAACCGTAGCATGATACAAATTAAATATTATTTTAGGTTATTGTAACATTCTCATCCCTACATACGTATAGCCATTATGATCAAAAACTACCTCACCATTGCCTGGAGGAATCTTTTGAAACAGAAGATGTATTTCCTCCTCAATATTTCTGGCCTGGCTATCGGTCTGGCTTGTTTTTTATTGATCTCTTTGTATGTCCTCGATGAACTCAGTTTCGATAAATACCATGCCAAGGCCGATCGGATATACCGGATCAATGCCAATATCCGTTTTGGTGGATCGGAGTTTAACGCGGCCATTTCTTCCGATGTGATGGGACCCATGCTGAAAAAAGATTATCCCGAGGTAGAGAATTTTGCGAGGATCTATAATAGCGATGGGAGCAAACTAATCAAGAAGGGAGAGTCCTATATCAATGAACAAAAGGTAGCCAATGCAGACTCTACTTTTTTTGACGTATTTACCTA
>CAJCIQ010000057.1 GCA_903970475.1 Beijerinckiaceae bacterium | reverse complement strand
GGCGGTGGTGGTGCCGGAGGTAGTTGGTAGGGAAAAACAAATGCTTATAAAGAAAAGGGGACTCCATGGAGGCCCCTTTTCTTTATATAAAGTCTGCCGGCTATTTGGAAAGTACCTGGTCTACATAATCAGAAAAGGCTTGCGCGCCTGCTGCTTTCTTCTTGGCGCCAGCTGCTTTGAGGTGGCCATTGATCATGTTGCGGGCAAAAGAATAGGCTTCTGAGTCGGGAATTTCGTTTCTGAATTTAATCACGGCATCCACCCCTTTTTTGAAGTCATCCAGGTTATCCACTTTGGCCAAGAATGCGCAGAAACTGGGTGTAGATTCGAACTTGAGTTGACCTGGGGCCATTTCATCGTAAGACTTTTCGATGAAGGCTACGTCTTCGGGTTTGGCATTGGCAATTAAAATCTTTGAGATAACACCCCCTAGTTTCCCTTTTGCGTCTACCCTTTGTTGGTTGGCCAGGGCTAATCCTTTTACGGAATCCAGGTTATAAATGCCATTGAGGGCTTCACCTGCTACGCTATAGGAGGAGTCATGAACGGCTTTTTCAAACAAAGGCAGGTATTCGGGATCCCTCACTTCAGAGAGGATTTCCATGGCTTTGGCCCTGACCAGGGCTTCTTTATCGGTAGAAGCGAGTTTAACCAATTCCGGTAATGCGGCGGAAACCATTTCGGAGCTTTCCGGGTTAAGGGCGTCTATGGCGTCTATCCTTAATCCTTTATACCGATCGTGGAAAGCCTGGAGTAAAAAGGCCCTGACGGCTGGATCGTCCTGGTGTTTAGCGGCAAAATCGATGGCTTCTTTACGGTCCACATACTGGCCTGCGTGCTGATATTGAAAGATATAGTTGGCTGCGGTCTTGTTATCTGTTTTTTCACACAACAATATCTTATCTCCATCTACATTGACAAGATCTGGTTTGTTGGCGTAAGTGAAAGCATAGGAGGCTTCTTTGGTTCTCATCCATACCTGGTGTCTTTCTTTATGGTCACCGTTGTATACGTCAATGGCAAAGGGAATTATGAAGGCGTTACCTGGCTGGGTTTGTTTGATGCTGACCGTGACTTTTTTACCAGCATCGTCATAGTCGTAATTAATCACCAGCTTGGGGTGACCGCTACCGTAATACCATTGGTTCCAATACCAGTTCAGGTCCTGGCCGGTTACCTTTTCAAAGGCCAGGCGAAGTTGCTGGGCTTCTCCTGTGCCGAATTTGTGTTCGACCAGGTAGATGTTCAGGGCCTTGAAAAAGGCGCTGTCCCCTGCGTAATAGCGTAACATGTTCAGGATGCGACCGCCTTTGTTGTAAGAAACGGCGTCGAACATGTCTTCTTTGTCTTTGTAATAAAAGCGAACCAGGTCCTTATCGGACTCTCCGGAATTAAGATAACCCTGCATGTCTGCATAGTTCTGATCGTCTCCGGCGTCTTTTCCATGCTTGTGTTCTGCCCAAAGTGTTTCACTGAAGTTGGCGAAACTCTCATTAACGGTAAGGTTACTCCAGCTCTCGCAAGTAACAAGGTCCCCGAACCAGTGGTGAAACAATTCGTGGGCAATGGTACTTTCCCATTGATTCCCGTCCACTAATTCCCTGGCATTTTGCTGGGCACTTTCCTGGTGCAGGGTGCAGGTTGTATTTTCCATGGCCCCGCTCACATAATCCCTACCCACGATCTGGTCATATTTGGGCCAAGCATATTCTACCCCCAGGGTTTTGGAATAAAACGCCATCATCTCTGGTGTATATCCGAATATGCGCCTGGCTACGGAGGCGTAATCTTTTTCCACATAATAGGCTACTTCCTTGCCTTTATAAGTGTCTTTGACAATGGAATAGTCCCCTACACCCATAAAGAATAAGTAAGGTGCTATGGGAAGGTCCAACTTCCAGACATCCGTCCTGGTTCCGTCTGGGTTCCTTTTTTGGCTTTCTAAAAGACCGTTGGAAAGGGTTACATATTTGGAAGGAACGGTCATTTCAATTTCTTCCGTGGATTTCTGATTGGGTTTATCTATAGTGGGGAACCATACGCTGTTGGATTCTGTTTCCCCTTGGGTCCAGATCTGTGTAGGTTTATCCTTGTCTTTACCGGTAGGGTTGATAAAGTAAAGCCCTTTGGCATCGGTGATGGCTGCACTGCCTTGTGCCTTCACCTCATTGGGGCGGGATACATAGTCTATATATACAATGTATTTTTCTTCCCTTGTATAGGATTTATCGAGGTGAATATGCAAGGAAAGGCTGTCATAGGTGTAATCAAGGGACTTCATTGCTCCATCTTTCACTATGGCAATTTTCTTGATGTCCATACCCTTTGCATCCAATGTGAGACTATCGGTGGGGTAGAAGTGGGGCTCCAGGGTGATCCAGGCTTTGCCGTACATAAAGCTCTTGGCGTAGTCAAAGGATACAGCCAGTTTAGTATGTACCAGGTCATTAATCATTGTTGCACTACCTCTGTATGCTGTTTTCCAGGTCGAATCAGCAGGTGAAGTCTGACCGAAAGCGTTTACCTGCCCGGTTAGCCATAAGGCTAAAAGGCCTGTGGATGCCGCTTTGATAGGAGTTCCCAATATTTGCATGTATATGTTTGTTTGATCGATAAAGGTAATTGATAAGCCGGTATGGTATTTGGAAATTGATAAAAGGGCCATACGGCTGATGGCAAAAAACCATAGCTTTGTCAGGCTTATATTGCTTATTAATATCACCTGGATGTACATGAAATTCACGTTTTTGTTGATGATTCTTGGGTTGAGCCTGAAAGGATGGTCTCAGCAAAATCATTTTATATACATACAAAGTGATACGAAGCAAGCCTTCTATGTAAAACTGGATGGGAGCTCCAGCCCTGTGAGCTCTTCTGCTTCAGGTTATCTCATACTTCCTAAAGTGCCTGAAGGGAAGTTCCCCTTTGTCGTTGGTTTTCCGGATAATTCGAATCCGGAGCAGCACTTTACTTGCAACATTACTGCGGATAAGGGGTTCATGCTTAAAAAGTTCCCAGACAAGGGATGGGCGCTGTACGACCTGCAAGAATTAACCCTTATTTACGCTGATAAGAAAGATAGCTCGGCAACTGGCTCGGGTATATCCGTGGATTCCACTGCCTCGACAGCAGGGGCGGTGCCGGCTCCGGTACTGGCCGCTTCACCAGTACAGGCGCCAACTGCGCCTGTACCAACTCAAGACTCTGCCACTGGCACGGCCGCAGTTGCCACAACGCCTGCAACACCTGCCCCTACCGTTCCAACACCTGCCCCAACCGTTCCAACACCTGCTCCTTCAGTGCCCGTGGTGGCCGCTCCCACACCAGCACCTACGACAACGACTGCTACGGATACAACGCCGGCTACCCCCAGGCCTGCTACCGATGCTTTTGGAGACATGTTGGTGGCCGTTACCAAAGATTCTACATTAAAGGATATACAAGCTGTAAACAAACCTGCTCCAGCTGTTGTAAAGCCGGCGGCAAAAGCTGCTGTTAAGGGCAAAGCCGGGATCACCCTGGTCTCTACCGCCCTGACTGATGCGGGTGTGGAGCAAGTTTTCCTGGATAAGCAGGCAAATGGAAAGATAGACACCGTACACGTACTTATTCCCGAAGGCAATTCGGTCGCTCAAGCCGGGGACGGGTCAACAGCGGCGGTCAGCACGCCTGTCGGAGCCGTCGCTCCTTCCGCCGCCCCCGATGACGGTACGAAGGCCACCCAGCTCGTGGACAGCAATCACGCAGTTGCCCCTGTTCCCGCTGTCCCAGTTGCAGCACCAGTAACCACGGCCACGGGGACTCCAATAGACACTTCCCCAGCCACTCCTGTATCCACTGCCCCAGTCACTCCTGTACCAACCGCCACGGTTACCCCCGTAGACACTTCCCATGCTTTTGACCCCAATAGTGTAGTCAAAAAGAATAAAGATACCAGTGGGTTTGTGGTACCCGTATTTAAAAAATCGGATAGCGCGACCACCAATACTAATACCACCACTAGTGCGGCTGCCACAGACCCAGGGTTTGGGGTACAACCGGCTGCCACTACGGCTGGGGCAGGTGCAGCGGCTTCTACGCCAGACACAGGCACGGGCAATCCGGTGGCTTCAGGAAATGCCACGGCATCCGCAACCGGGACATTAGCAACCGGGACTTCGGTAACCACAACACCAGCTAGGGGTACCCCTGGCTTGGTCAATACCGATTGTAAACACCTGGCTACTGATGATGAATTTCTGAAGCTCCGCAAAAAGATCGCTGCTGAAAGTGACCTGGACAAAATGATAGACATAGCCAAAAAGGGGTTCAAGAAATCTTGTTTTACCACTGACCAGGTGAAAAACCTGAGTTTTCTCTTCCTTCAGGAAGACGGACGCTATAAATTCATAGAAGAGGCCTACCCCTATGTTTCGGATAGCGGCAATTTTGCCCAGCTTCAATCCCTGTTTGCTTCTACCTACTATATCAACCGCTTCAAGGCCTTGATTCAGCATTAATTATGGGCAGGTATTTCCTCAAGGTAGGGTATAAGGGCGCCAGGTACAGCGGCTCACAGGTCCAGGAAAACGCAAGGACCGTCCAATGGGAGTTAGAAAAAGCTTTTCTCATATTCTTTAGGACCCCCCTGGGGCTTACAGGATCCTCACGCACCGATGCGGGCGTCAATGCCCTGGATAATGTTTATCATTTTGACCTGGATGAGTCCCAACTTAAACCCGGCCATGCCTGGCTAAAGCCAGAGGGGCACATTCGCGCGCTATATAACCTGAATGCCATTTTACCCCCGGACATTGTTATCCATGGGGTATATCCTGTGGCCCCTGATGCCCACTGTCGGTTTGATGCCCTGGCCAGGGAGTACCACTATTATGTTTACCGGCTAAAGGATCCCTTTCGGGACGATAGGGCCTATTACTTTCCATATCAATTAGACGGGGATAAGATGCAAGCGGCTGCCTCCATCCTCCTTAACCATCAGGATTTCAGCACTTTCTCTAAAAGGGGGACCCAGAATAGGACCTCTTTATGCCAATTGGAACATAGTTTTTGGGAAATGGAAGGGGAGACGTGGAGGTATAAGGTGAAGGCCAACCGTTTTTTAAGGGGGATGGTTCGAGGATTGGTTGGTACCATGCTCCAAGTTGGCAGGGGAAAACTGAGTATTTCCGCCTTTCAGGCGGCTATTGTCGCTAAGGACCCAAGACTGGCTGATTTCTCCGTTCCGGGACATGGTTTGTTCCTGGTTAGGGTATACTATCCCGAAAGCATATTGCCTGCACAATAATCCTGGAACGATAGTGGTATAAAATAGTTTGGATATCCAACTATTTGCCGCTATTATAGCCCGCATTGTACTGCTGCGACGACTGAGGGTTCGGAAAGTCCAAAAAAAAATTGACAATCGGAAATCCGCTATGGTAAAGGATTTTAACACTTGCTTCTAAAAAGAATTCAGATATTTATTTGGCTGCAATCAAACTATCCCTATCTTTGCGCCCCGCTTCGGAAATAACAAAGTGGTCAGCTCTTTCACAGTTTCCTCTCCTGAAGAAAAAAAAGAAAAGTTTTGCTAGGAATACAGAAGGTTGTATCTTTGCAATCCGTTCGAAAAAAACGGAGCTCTTTTAAGTCTTAT
Source organism: Beijerinckiaceae bacterium (assembly GCA_903970475.1). Lineage (GTDB taxonomy): Bacteria > Bacteroidota > Bacteroidia > Chitinophagales > Chitinophagaceae > Dinghuibacter. Next base: position 482 of record CAJCIQ010000057.1, on the reverse strand, counting down.
GGTTGAGAAAAAAGCCAAAAAAAACTTCAAAAAAATGAGGTTGAAATTTGGTAGAGATGAAAAAGTTTTTACCTTTGCAACCCCGAACGACGGAAGCGAAAAGCGGGATAGCGAGAGAGGAGTTAAGGGGTTGAGGATAAGTTGTTTAAGAAAGTAGATAATGAAGTTCTTTAGATAAGATGTTTTGAATGAAAGGGGTGACCCCTGGAACATCTGCGAAGTGAAGCGGATCATGTAAAAGTGATCCGTTCAACTGGAAGCTCTTTGAAAGATTGGAACAGCAGGACATTTAAGTAGTGATGCTTAAATGTTGTCAGGTAAGAGTGACATCATATATTATAAGATAAGAATTTGACTAGTGTCAATTCTTTCCAAAGTTATTTACAATGGAGAGTTTGATCCTGGCTCAGGATGAACGCTAGCGGCAGGCTTAATACATGCAAGTCGAGGGGCAGCACAGGTAGCAATACTGGGTGGCGACC
>CAJCIQ010000056.1 GCA_903970475.1 Beijerinckiaceae bacterium | reverse complement strand
GTAAACAAGCTGGAAATCTGGGATAAAAACAAGTACCAACAGTTCTTTGATAGCTATTCGTCTGAATCATTTAGTGAGTTAGCGCAGAAAGTGATGGGAGGAACGGGGGATGTCTGATTACCATATACCGGTGTTGCTTTCTGAGGCCATACAGGGACTACAGATACGCACTGAAGGAACTTATGTGGATTGTACGTTTGGAGGTGGGGGACATAGCAAGGCCATTTTGGAACGCTTGGGCCCGGAAGGTAAACTCATTGCCTTTGATCAGGACCAGGATGCATCCGCCAACGTACCAGCCGATGATCGGGTCCTGTTTGTGCCTCAAAATTTCAGGCACCTGTCCAGATTCCTCCGACTGCATAAGGTGGGTCCCGTAGATGGGATACTGGCTGATCTTGGGGTTTCATCCCATCAGTTCGATGAAGGAGAACGGGGATTTTCCACCCGCTTTGAAGGAGCCCTGGACATGCGCATGGACCAGCGCCAAACGTTGACCGCAGCATCCGTGCTGACCACATATGGGGAACAGGAGTTGCACAAGTTGTTTGAGCGTTATGGGGAAGTGACCAATGCCAAAACGCTGGCTAAACGAATTGTAGAAGCCAGGAAGCTGGTTGCACTGGAAACCATATCCGGGTTTATGCAAGCGGTAAGCAATGTGGTAAAGGGGAATCCTAAAAAATATTTTGCTCAGGTATTTCAGGCATTGCGCATAGAGGTCAACGATGAAATGGGCGTATTGAAAGAATTGCTGGAGCAGATACCGGCGGCACTGGCGCCGGGAGGAAGGGTGGCCTTCATCACGTTTCACTCATTGGAAGACCGGCTGGTAAAGAACTTTTTCAGAGAGGGGACCTTTGAGGATCAGCCCGCCGATGACAACCCTTTTGAGCATCGCAAACACAGGTCCGGGCTATCGGTTATTACCCGTAAGCCCATCCTGCCCACAGAAGAAGAGATGAAGGTCAATCCAAGGTCAAGGAGCGCAAAGTTGAGGATCGCCGAAAAATTGTAAGATAACATGGATAAGAAAAAGGATTGGAGGCGTTGGTTTGGATACCAGTGGCTGGTAGATAATATGATGTATTTCCTATTTCTTGCCGCCCTGGCCATCGTGTATATCTACAACGGACATTATGCAGATAAGGTCTCCAGGGATATCAGTAGAACCACCATGGAGCTGAAAGACCTGGAGTATGAATACAAGACAGTGAAAGGGGACATTTTATTGCGCAGTAAGGAAAGTGAAGTCGTAAAGGCGGTTGCCCCACTGGGCCTGTCGCCATTGGCTGAACCTCCCATCCGGATTGTGTCAACCGATAGCATCCCTTTGAGCAATAGGGAACAATAGTAACATCGATCAACCTGAAATTCCTTGGAAGTAAAGCGCGACATATTATGGCGAGTATACCTGAGTTATCTGGGGATCGTCGTGCTGGGTCTGATCATATTGGGAAGGGTCTTCTACATTCAGCACGTAGAAGGAAACCATTGGAGGAGCATGGCCGATAGTTTGCATCAGCGCTATGTGGAGATCGATGCAGAAAGGGGAACCATCTATGATGCCCAGGGCAGCATGCTTTCTACTTCCATACCTTATTTCGATGTATACGTGGATTTTGGCGCCGATGGATTGAGGGAAAAAAACGGACAGCGGTTTAAAGACAACCTGGATTCACTTTCCGAATGTCTTTCCGGATTGTTCGGTGATGAATCTCCGGCTCAGTATAAGAAAGCGCTGCAAGCGGGTTATAAGGATAAGAACAGGTATTTCCTGCTTAAACGGAACATCAGCTTTGCCCAGTACAATACCCTGCATACTTTCCCATTGGTGAGGCTAGGCAGGAACAAGAGTGGATTTATTGACGAGGTACACGAAAAGAGATTAAACCCCTATCAACTGCTGGCCAACAGGGTGATAGGGCTGGCCCGCGAAAATGTCCATAATGTGGGGCTGGAAGCCACCTATGATAGCGTACTGAGGGGAGTGACCGGAAAGCGGCTGGTGCGTTATATAGCCGGCGGAACAATGGTTCCCGTGGAAGGAGCAGAGATAGATGCAGAGAATGGCAAAGACGTAACCACCACTTTGGATGTAACCATTCAGGATATAGCAGAGAACGCGCTATTGCAGGAAATGGAGAAAAATGAAGCCGTGCACGGAACCTGTATCGTAATGGAAGTGAAGACTGGAAAAATAAAGGCCATGGCTAACCTGGGAAGACAACCGGACGGTACGTATTGGGAAGATTATAACTACGCCATTTCGGTGACGGAGCCTGGTTCTACTTTTAAATTGGCTACCCTGATGTCTCTGTTGGAGGACCATAAAATTACCTTATCCGATCATGTCAACATAAACGGCGGGTTCTGGAATATTGATGGGCGGACGGTGAGGGATGCGGAACACGATGGGAATACCGATGTGACGGTAAAGGAAGCTTTTGAAGCCAGCTCCAATGTGGGGATGGCTAAACTGGCATATGGAGCTTATGAACAAGACCCGTATCCTTTTATCAACCATCTTAGGTATTTCCACCTGGATTCGGTTACAGGTATAGACTTGTCGGGGGAAGGAAGACCGGTGATCAAAACACCCAAAAGCCATAGTTGGAGCGCAACAACCCTGCCCTGGATGGCCTTTGGATATGAGGTGCTGGTCAGCCCGCTTCAGACCTTGACACTTTATAATGCAGTAGCCAATAACGGGACCATGATGAGGCCTTACCTGGTAGATCAGATTAAGGATTATGGCAAAGTGGTTAAGCAAAATGAGCCGGAGGTGCTTCGTCAGAAGATTTGCAGCGATGCTACGCTCAACTTGATCCACCAATGCCTGGAAGGGGTTCTCACGGATAAGGTCGGTACCGCAAAATCGTTGGTTTCTCCTCTTTATAGAATCGCTGGTAAAACGGGTACTGCTTTGGTGGCAGACGGCCCCAGGGGATACGCTGAACATATATACCAATCTTCCTTTGCAGGTTATTTTCCCGCAGATGATCCTGTGTATAGTTGCATAGTGGTGATACGTAATAAACCCTTTGCTCCTGTTTTTCTGGGCGCAAAAGTGGCAGGCCCCGTTTTTAAACAGGTGTCTGATCAATTGTTTGCCCTTTACACGCATAAGGCGCCGATCCAGGAAAATTGGCCTGCTGCCGATAGTACCCAGATGCACTGTGCGGGCAATGCGACAGATCTGAGTGCTTTGTTCAAGGATTTGGGAAAATCAGTCTCCTTAAGCGATACGCCAGGCGCCTGGGTAATCGGAAGTACCAGGGCTGTAGCTCCTTCTAAGGACACGGGTCGCAATGCTAAAGTTATTTCTGCTCCAGGGGCTGGTTGGAATTTTACAATGGTTGGAGTGGCTTCGGAAGGATCTGTTCCTTCTGTACAGGGATTAGGATTAAGAGACGCGTTGGATGTGCTGGAGCATAAAGGATTGAAGGTGTCCACTCATGGAAAGGGCAGGGTAATGGCGCAGTCCATTCCTGCCGGAACCGTTATTAAAAAAGGTCAAACCATTTATTTGCAACTAGGATAATGTCAACACTGCAAGACATATTGTATAAGGCGGGTATCGTGGAGATACGGGGAGATGCAAAGACGGAGGTAAGGGCTTTGGCTATTGACTCCAGAAAGGTCCAACCTGGGGATTGCTTTGTGGCTGTCCACGGCACCCTGGCTGATGGGCATCAATTTATAGGCATGGCTATAGATAAAGGCGCTACCTCCATTGTTTGCCAAACCATGCCGGAAGAAATACGTGCTGATATCACTTATGTCTTGGTAAAGGACAGTGCCGAAGCATTGGGTATCGTGGCCCATAATTTCTATGGTTCTCCTACGGCTCACCTGACATTGGTTGGCGTGACAGGCACCAATGGGAAAACGACCGTGGCTACCTTGCTCTTTAAATTGTTCAGTGGATTGGGGTATTCCTGTGGATTGTTGTCCACCGTGCAGAATCAGATTGATGAGCGCATCATTGCTTCCACGCATACGACTCCAGACCCAATAGAGCTCAACGCTTTACTGGCGGAGATGGTCAAAGCAGGTTGTACCCATGCATTTATGGAGGTAAGTTCTCATGCCATTCACCAGCAACGCATCAGTGGGTTGCAATTTGCAGGAGGCATATTTACCAATATCACCCATGACCACCTGGATTATCATAAAACATTTGAAGAATATATCCGTGTAAAGAAGTCCTTCTTTGACCACCTGAGCTCTTCGGCTTTTGCACTCAGCAACCAGGATGACAAGCGGGGAACGGTTATGCTACAGAACACAGCAGCCCGCAAGTTGTTCTACAGTTTGAGGGCGCTATCAGACGTCAAGGGGAAAATACTCGAAGACGAATTGACCGGACTAGTCATGGTGGTTGATGACATAGAGGTGCACTTCCGGCTGATAGGCCAGTTCAATGCCTACAACCTCCTGGCTGTATATGGAGCTGCGGTAGCCTTGGGTGAGCAAAGGGCCAAAGTCCTACAGGTATTGAGCAATGTAAATGGGGCTGAAGGACGCTTCGACTATATCGTTTCTTCCATCCAGCGGATCATGGGTATAGTGGACTATGCCCATACACCTGACGCCTTATTGAACGTCCTGACGACGATCGAACAACTGAGAAAGGCAGGAGAGCAGATCATTACGGTGGTAGGGTGCGGAGGGGACAGGGATAGAACCAAAAGGCCTGAAATGGGGGCCGTGGCTTGTGAACATTCCGACAAGGTGATTTTTACCTCAGATAACCCCCGGAGCGAAGATCCGATGGACATCATAAAAGACATGGAGACTGGATTAGGGAGTGCTGCGCGTCGAAAATATTTGGTGATCCCCGACAGGGCCGAAGCAATAAAGACGGCCCTTACACTCGCAGGGCCCAGGGATATCGTGTTGGTGGCAGGAAAAGGGCATGAAAAATATCAGGAGATAAAAGGGGTGAAACATCCCTTCGATGATAAATCTGTGTTGATTGGGTTATTTGCATTATTAGAGAAATAGTATGCTGTATCAATTATTTGAATGGTTGCGCTCCAGTGGAGTGAAGATTCCCGGAGGGGCTCTTTACCAGTTTATCACCTTCAGGGTGTTGCTGGCAGTGATCCTATCCCTTATCGTGACCATGATTTTTGGTAAGAATCTTATCCGTATCCTACTGAAAAAGCAGGTGGGTGAATCGGTCAGGGACCTGGGTTTGGCCGGCGAGCAACAAAAGAAAGGAACGCCAACTATGGGCGGTATCATCATCATCCTGGCCATCTTGGTTCCTACCCTGTTACTGGCTGATCTGCACAAAGCCTATATCCGGCTTATGATATTTGCTACCATCTGGCTGGGAATTGTCGGGTTTGTTGACGATTACCTGAAACTAAGGGCCAAGCGCATAGCCAGGGAACAGGGCGTACCCTACAAGAAAGGGGATAAAGATGGGCTTGCGGGGTGGTTTAAGGTATTAGGGCAGGTGGTCCTGGGTATAGCGGTGGCAGCTACTCTTTTGTTTAATACCAACACCAAAGTATTCCGGGAATTTATAGGAGATAAACCACCCAGCGCCGATTCAGCGGTGATCAGAAAGATGCCCGTCAATGGGAAGGATCGTGTCTTTGTGCAAGCAAAGGAACCCATCACGACGATTCCGTTTGTCAAAACCCATGAGTTCAACTATACCAAATTGTTACCCCAGGCGCTCAGGAATTACAGTTGGGTGCTCTATATGCTCATTGTCATTTTTATTGTCATAGCCGTTTCAAACGGAGCCAACCTGACGGACGGATTGGATGGACTGGCGACGGGGACCAGCGCAGTGATTGGGGTTTGTCTGGGCATTTTTGCCTATTGTAGTGGGAATATCCTCTTTGCCGATTACCTCAATATCATGTACATCCCTAATCTGGGTGAGTTATCCATATTTATTGGGGCTTTGATCGGGGCTTGTGTAGGGTTTCTATGGTATAATGCTTATCCCGCACAGGTGTTTATGGGTGATACGGGAAGCCTCACATTGGGGGGTATCATAGCTGCACTGGCCATCATTGTTCGCAAGGAACTGCTTATTCCGATTTTCTGCGGGGTATTCCTGGTAGAGAGCCTGAGCGTGGTGTTGCAGGTATCTTACTTTAAGTACACCAAAAAGAAATATGGGGAAGGTAGGCGGATATTTTTGATGAGTCCCCTACACCATCATTATCAGAAGAAAGGATATCATGAAGCAAAGATTGTTACGAGGTTCTGGATTGTGACCATACTGTGTGTAGCATTTGCCATAGTGACTTTAAAAATTCGGTAAACATAAACAGGGCCATCATGTCCACCACAAAAAGAATCGTCATACTTGGAGGGGCCGAAAGCGGAGTCGGCGCAGCCATCCTTGCAAAAATGCAGGGATATGATGTATTTGTATCCGATGCAGGCCCGATTAAGGAGCCCTACAGGGAGGAACTGGAGGAGCATGGCATTCGATATGAGGAAGGGCGACATACAGAGGACAGGATACTGGGGGCCGATGAAATCATAAAGAGCCCTGGCATTCCCGAAAAGAATGAGATGATCAAGAAAGTCCGGGCTGAGGGTATTCCAGTCATCTCTGAAGTCGAATTCGCTTACCGTCATAAAGGGAACAGTCAGATTATAGCCATTACCGGAAGCAACGGAAAGAGTACGACTACAGCCCTGACCTATCATATTTGTCAGACTGCCGGATTGGATGTGGCTTTGGTGGGTAATATAGGTATCAGCTTTGCCAAACAGGTAGCCCTGGAGCCCAAAGCGTTGTATGTGGCAGAAATCAGCAGTTTTCAACTTGACGATATACAGACTTTCCGGCCGGATATAGCGGTTTTACTCAATATCACAGAAGATCATCTGGACAGGTACGAATACAAGTTTGAGAATTATATAAGATCCAAATTCAGGATCACCATGAATCAGACAGCCCAAGACTATTTCATCTATTGCCAGGATGACCCGGTGACCATGAAATACCTGAAGCAATATCAATTACCATCTAACCCATTACCTTTTAGCATGAACCAGGAAGTCAACAGGGGAGCATTTATCAAAAACAGCGAAATGACGGTGCGTACAGGTGATGAGCCCCTCATCATGAGCGTAGACGATTTCGCCATTAAGGGTAAGCACAATCAGTACAATACTATGGCGGCAGGAGTGGCAGCATCGACGATGGGCATAAGAAAGGAGAAGATACGGGAGGCCGTGACCACCTTTCAAAGCCTGGAGCACAGGATGGAATTTGTGGCCAATATCCGGGGTGTGGAGTTTATCAATGATTCCAAGGCAACCAACGTGAACTCAACCTGGTATGCTTTAGAATCCATGACTAAGCCCACCATACTGATTCTGGGTGGGGTCGACAAGGGCAATGATTACTCTTTGTTGTTTGAGGGGATCAAAGAAAAGGTGAAAGCCATTGTATGCATGGGGCTTGATAATACCAAAATCCACGAGGCATTGCAGGATAAAGCGCCGGTGATCGTGGACACGGCCAGTGCAAAGGATGCAGTGGAAGCTGCTTTTGGCCTGGCAACCAAGGGGGACGCGGTACTGTTGTCCCCCGCCTGTGCGAGCTTTGACCTGTTCCGTAACTACGAGGACAGGGGAAGGCAGTTTAAAGAAGCGGTAAAAAGCCTTTAGGGGAGTGTAAGCATGAATCAATTATTAGACAGGACAAAAGGGGATAAGGTAATCTGGACCATGGTCATATTATTGGCCGTGACCAGTTTACTGGTGGTATATAGTGCCACCGGATCCCTGGCCTATAAAATGTATAAGGGCAGAACAGAGGTCTACCTCTTCAAGCAGTTTGCCTTTATTGCATTAGGCATCCTGATTATCTACGCCGCTCATAGGGTTAACTATGCCGTGTATTCCCGGGTGGCGTTGATCTTGTACCTGATTTCCATACCCCTGTTGATTTACACTTTGTTCTTCGGAACCAACCTCAATGATGCCAATCGTTGGATAAGATTGCCTGTCATCAACATGACATTTCAAACCTCCGATATGGCCAAGCTGGCCTTGTTTATGTATGTCTCCAGACAGCTTAGCCGTAAACAGGCGGTAATTAAGGATTTTAAAAAGGGCTTTTTGCCCGTTATCATACCAATAGGGATTACCTGTTTGCTCATTGCGCCCGCCAACCTGTCTACGGCATTGCTCACAGGGGCAACGGGGTTGTTGCTTTGTTTCATTGGCAGGGTGAGGTTGCTGCATATTTTTGGGACCGTACTTGTTGCCGCCATTCCGGTAGCGATTCTGATCATGATTGCCATGGCGACTTATGATAAGAGCAAACTGGCCGAAGAGCCAACGCAGAATGGAGTGGTGGACAAGCTTAAATCCAAAGGCCGCATAGGAACCTGGATTTCCAGGGTACAGGATTTCATTTATGCCAAAAAAGATGACGCACCATATCAGATCCAACAGGCCAAGATAGCCATTGCCAAAGGCGGTTATATGGGGGTTGGGCCTGGTAACAGCACCCAGCGTAATTTTCTGCCCCACCCGTACAGCGATTTCATATATGCCATTATTGTGGAAGAGTATGGACTGGCGGGGGGGGCATTGATCATATTTATTTACCTGGTTTTCCTGATACGTTGTATCCGGCTATTCCGGAAATGTCCATACGCATTTGGTGCTTTTCTGGCGTTGGGATTGAGCTTCACCTTGGTGATACAGGCTATGGCCAATATGGCGGTA
>CAJCIQ010000055.1 GCA_903970475.1 Beijerinckiaceae bacterium | reverse complement strand
GCTTGAGTTGGTATTGTAAGCAGTGAAGTAATCGTGCACAATAAAAAAGTCGGCGACACTTCCTGCACCTGCCAGTACACCTTGGTTCCAGGTTTGCAAAGAGGCATAGTCTGTAGGCTGGGGGGGCGTATTATAGAGGACGGCACCTATATAGATGGTGGCCCCCACTTGTTGGGCTGCCGCCCGCATGGAGTCGGCAAACACCTGAAAGTGTGTGGCATACAGTGCCCCGGTAATCGTGGCGGGCTGCCCATCCTGATTGGTGGCCGTATTGATCTGATAACCGGCCTCCCAGTTACCGAAGTTCTCATTGCCTATTTCCCAGTACTTGGTTCTGCCGTTGTCGTAGCGTACCCAATCGGCTGCCAGATGAGCAGCAGTAGCTACTGGGTTGGGGCCGGTTCCGTAGCGGGCATAGCCATAGTTCATGGTGAGGATGCCCGTACTGCCTGTCTGAGCCAGCAGGTTGTAATAGTTGTCCAGGGACAAGGTCCAGGTACCCGTATTGGTGCCGTACCATGGGGCCAGGGGCGTGGTGCTGCCCGAGGAGGTCAGCAGATTCGCAGGTGCGTCGGCGGGTGCTGGATTGGCTGTAGTACCATTCCAGAAATAAACGTCAGAAATACTGCCACCCGGTCCCCGGATGATATGAGGAGCCAGGTCGGTAAGGTATTGCATCAGGTTGGACTGGGTCACCATCTGTCCTATCCAGAGGTTGGAATTATTTCCAAAAACATAGGGCGAGGCTTTGGCCAATACATTGTTGACGTTGATGGTCAGTGAATCGGTAGCGACACCGGAATAGGCCGTGGCTGCACTGTCCTGGGTTGGTTCAGCAAATGTCCTGGCTGTCCAGGCACTGGAGAAAAAGCCTATGGTGCCAGGAGTTGTGGGGTCTACCGGATTATAGGTAGAATCCGTAATCACGGGATAAGTACTACTGGTCTTGCCACCAGATCCTCCTCCATTGTTTTTGGGTGTCGAGCTTTTAGAACAAGACCCGGTAAAACAAGCAATGGCCAGGAAGACCATTGCTTGTTTTGTCATAAGGATATCTTTCATGCACGAATGTTTATTGACCTTGAACGATACGGACATTGTCTATGGCAATGTTCACAGCACCTGCTGGGACTGCAACCGCCATGTCATTGGCTACCAGGAAACCAACCGCCGTGGAAGGGTAGTCATTGAAGGTATTAGCAGGAGCACCGCCTGTAGTCCAAGAGGTCGTCCAGTATTGATTCCCTTGAATGAACTGGGTAAGCGGAATGGTTACGGTCACCCATCCATTGGTTTGGTAACTGCCAGTGCCCGAGGTAGACCAGGGTGCGTACCTGGCCGTATAACTGCTCCATCCATACCAGCCACCTACTGCTATCCAGATTTCACCCATGGTCCAGGCGTTGGGTACATTCACTTCAAATTTCATGGAATAACCTGAAATGGGTGTGGAGAGGTTGGAAACCCAAGGTTCTGGATTGAGTTGAAGGGTGCCTGCGTTGGCCTGAGAAAGGCAACCGATACTTTTGCCCATGGGGCCGGCGTTGGTCAGCAGGGATACGGCGCCGGTAGCGCCGGGATAGGTGGTGGCTGCTGTAGCTGCCGTTACTGGTGTTCCGGTCCATCCCAACCAGGAGTCATTGGGTGTGCCGCTGGCCGGCCATTGCACTTCAAAGGTGGATAGGTATCCGGGAGAAGGTGCGGTAATATAAGAGTCAAACAACTGAGGTGAAGAGGCATTACCCAAACCTCCCTGGATTCTCAAAGTGTCAGGTGCTGTAATACCAGAGGGAACGACTACACTGAATTGAGTGACGTTGACGGGGGTGATACTGGTTCCTTCAATCCCTCCGGGGAATATCACTTTAGTTATGCCAATCAAGTTTGTTCCGTTCACCAAAATTGTGGTCCCCGCTACGGCATTCTCATTTGACACAGAAGTGATCGTCATGGGAGGAGGATAGGAATAACTTGCTGTTCCCCAGGTGCAGAATACCCTCAAGGAGTCCTGAAAGGCAGTCCCTGGTGGGATCTGAGCCGTAATTTGGGTAAACGTACTGTTCACAGTATAGGACAGGGCCGTATCAGCTACACCTCCCGAAAGAGGGAAGGTGATTTTTTTAATGCCTTCAAAGTTGGTCCCCGAAATGACGACCGCCGTACCCGCATTATTAAAAGAAATCGAGTTGATGGTGGGCGGATACAGGTACAAGGTAAACTTGTAGGTGGCCGTCCCGTGATTGGTCACGATTTTAATTTCACTGGGCACATTGGGATTGGTGGCCGCCGTCTGGGCGGTAGACGGAATGACCACGATGATATTGCTGGAAGTAGCGTATACCGGGTTGAAATAGGCAGAAGTATCATTGAAATACACTGCCTGTAACCCGCCCATGTTAGCACCCTGGATGACGATTTCAGTGCCGGGAACGGCTTCGGTAAAGGTGCTGTCTCTTTTGGTCGTATCTATGAGCCTTACCGCGTTGATCATGGGAGGCCCGGACTCATTCTTTTTGCACCCAAATTGAATAAGGGCGGAAATGAGAAGGATTATCGGTATGATAAGTTTCTTAGTCATGGGTTGAATTTTAATAGCTCACCTTACTAAAATCAAAAGCTACCGGCGCTTCGGACAGTGCAGGCGCTACCAGGAGTTCAGATTCAGGATAAGGCAGGTCTACATTGTTCGGAGAAATGGTATAGTTACGAGGACCGAGTGGCATGGGGCTTTCGGCATCATTCAGCCAGGTTACAAATGGTTGGCCGTTGTTATAGGAGATATTGTACTGGCCTCTGTTCTGGGTGTTGAAATAATTGGTGGCATCCGTGGGATCGAAATAATACCAGGACTTCCAATCATACCAAGCGTGACCTTCATAAGCAAACTCAACCTTCCTTTCCTGCACCAGGTCTGCATAGCTGATGGATGTCTTTGGCGCTACACCAGCTCTGGCACGTACGGCATTGAAAAACTGAAGTGCCCTGGAATCAGAAGTGCTGGCACTGTTGCCCAGGATGGCATCGGCATAGATCAGGTAGACGTCTGCGAGTCTGAACATATAGGTATTAATGTTCTCGTTTTGTTCAGAACCCAATCCTCCGTTATCCGCAGGTGAGCCAATGACATACTTCTTTACATAAGCATGATCGTCTCCATAGTAGGTACCTGAAGTGACAGGAACATAAATATGATCTCCGGTGGAAGAGTTGGTGGCTGAGTTAAACAGGGTCGTATCTACCAGCCATCCACCGTTATTGGTGTTGATGTCTGCATAGAAATCATTGGGCATAAAGAAGGTGGCCCTGCGACGAATAGAGTCTGCCGGGTTGTCTATGAAGTATTGCAGCAGGGAAGGAGATGCCCCGAAGGCTCCGCCCCATCCGTCCCCGGTTTGGGTGATCAGGGCGCTATAGGCCAAATTGGCCTGCATATGGTTTTGTACAAACCAGGAACCTGTGGGTACCCACAATAGGGAGAACAAGGCCTCCTGAGGAACATTGGACCCGCTAAAATTCTTAGAGGTGAACAGGTTGTAATAATAGGGCAATAAGGTCAATCCGCTGTTATTGCAAACATCCCCTGCATAATAAACGGCACTATCCAGGTCGGATTGAGATCTACTGCCGCTTTGTCCATAACCTGAGCGGACCAGGTAAGCCCTGGCCAACATACCTTCTGCCGTCCATTTGCTTACCCTTGCTGGTTGAATGGGTGTGGAGGGAAGATTGTTTTTGCACCACGTCAGGTCATTGATGATGAACTGCCAAGCGTCGCTCACGTTGTTACGGCGTATGCTGTCATCACCTAATTGTATTGTGTTGTTGTAAATGATGGGCACAGCTCCCCAGTCCAGGACCAGGTAGTAATAAGCGGCTGCGCGCATCAAATAACATTCCGCCAGCCCCTCCGCTTTACCAGCCGCACTAGCGCCGGGGCCTGCATTCTTGATATTATATGCGACAACGTTGGCATTGGCTACTACGGACCAAAGGGCTTGATAGGCAGATTCCAAAGCCCCGCTGGGATCAGTAGAGGTAACCGTAAAGTTCAAAAAAGCGCCGCGACCGTTATAGTTATCGCAAAGGCTGTTGCCACCCATGACGTCTCCAATGTATTGTAGAGAGGTTCCGTTATATCCCATCCAGGATGCATTGTATAAAGGGCCGGTTCCGTTGAGGATCTCGGCGTCGGATTGATAATAGGTACCCGCGGTGGGGGAGGCCAGAGGGGGCCTGTTTAAATAGTTTTTACCGCAGGACTGCATAACGCACGCGATCGAAAGGGCAATGGTTATGTTTTTTATATGCTGTCTCATTGGTGCTGATTTTTTCTGTTCATTAGAAATCCAAAGAAAGACTTAAGGAATAAGACCGGGTGGAAGGATACCGCCCTTCGTCCAGGCCTACCAGGTTGATACCTCCGTAATTATACATGCCAACCTCAGGATCATAGCCTGTGTATTTGGTCCAGGTCAACGCATTTTGTACCTGGAACGCTACGAGTACGCCTCTCAGTACGTGGGTGGGGGCCAAATATTTACTGGGAACCCTGTAGCTCAGACGCACGTTCTTAAGCTTGAGGTAGGAACCAGGTTCCAGGTTCCATTGGGAAATCCGGTTGTTGCCGTTGGCATCCACAAACACATTTGGGATATGGGTTTTAGGATTGGTTAGCACAGCATCCAGGGCATCCCCTGGCTGTACGCTACTGGGTACGGCAAAATGGATGTCATCCTTAAAATGGTTGCTGTAAGGACTGGTACCCTGGGGCAGCCACAGGTTCTGGTATTTGGTCAGGTTGAGGATTTGGTTCCCATAAACCCCAGTAAAAAACAGGTTCAGGTCAAATCCTTTGTAAGAAAACTCTGAATTGAAATTGTAGGTGAATTTAGGCCAGGGATTACCGATAATTATCCGGTCATTTTGGTCGACATATCCATCCCCGTTGATGTCCTTGTACTTTATATCACCTACCCAGGAGCCACTGCTTGGGTTGACGATCAAAGGGCCTTTGCTGGACGCAGTGCTGGTTTGAATGGCGTGGTTGGCAATGTCCTGATAGTTCTGGAACAAACCTTGTGCAATGTAGCCTGTGATCATGCTTAAGGGCTGACCTACTTCGTCAACATATTCGGTCTGCTTATCATTGATCTGGGAATAGTATTGGGTATAGATGCTGGAAACCAGCTTGGTGATCTTATTGCGGTCAATGGAAAAATTGAAACCGGTTTTCCATTGGAAGTCTCTGGTGGAAACATCTACTGTGTTTACAGCAAAGCCCAATCCTTTGTTTTGCATGCCGCCGTAGTTTTCCACGGGCCAGCTCAATTGTCCGCCGTATCCTCCGCTTAAGTAGCCGCCCAGGTAACTCGGACCAGAGGCGGGCAGGATCAGGTTAGAGATGACTTTCTTATATGCATCTCCTATTACTTCCACCCTGTTATTAAACATATGCAGGTCGAAGCCTATGTTGGAAGCCTTGTCCTGCTCCCATTTCAGGTCAGGATTTGGAAAGTTGGCGGGCAAAAAGCCACTGCCCCAAACCGTTGGAGAGGCATACAGGTTGGAGTAAATGGCTCCTCCTGATCCGGCGTTACCCGAAATGCCATATTCGGCTCTGAGTTTGAGGTCGGTGATCCAGCGTATGTTTCGCATGAAGCTTTCATCTGAAATCTTCCAGGCAGCAGATACCGCAGGAAAAGTTCCCCAGCGATTATCAGGCCCAAAATTGGAAGATCCATCCCTTCTCAATACGAATTGCGCTATGTACTTCTGGTCGTAGATATAGTTCAACCTGCCAAAGTAGGACTCCTGTGCGCCGTCTCCTCTGGAGGACGTAGGATTGGAAATTACGGAAGAGCCTACGCTCAATTCCTGGACAGTATTAGTGGAATAACCCTGCATGTTGGCGCTCAGGGACTGGTAGGCATAAAACTGGTTTTCATGTCCGACCATGACGGACAGGTTATGCTTACGGTAAGTATAATCGTATTGGAGGCGGGAGTTGAAGGCATACCAATAGTTGTTGCCCGCGCCCCTGCTTCCCTGAGTAGTCAAATTGTTAAAATAGGGACCGAAGTTATAAGAGGGTTGAAAGGTATAATTATCTGTGAAAGAATAGGTTCCATTCACTTCATTGTGCCATGTCAATCCTTTGTAGAAATTGATGTCTGCGCTTACGCCACCAATTAGACCAAAGGAAGTGTTGTAATTGTTGTTGATGTTCGCCAGGGCAATGGGATTGGTGATGGCATATTGGGCTTGCGCCGCCGTAGCCGGTCCTCCCCAGGTTCCATCAGGATTGGTGACAGGGATCGTAGGGTTTTGGTTTAAGGCCAGGTTGACGATATTGTTCTGAAAGGTATTGGCCTTCTCGTAGGTGTCATAGGCACTCATATTGGTGTTGAATTTTAACCACTTGTTAGCCTGGTTGGAAAGGTTTAACCTTACGGACCCTCTTTTAAATCCAGAACCTACTGCCACACCGTTTTGATCCAGGTAATCTCCGGAGAAATAAAAAGTGGATTTTTCTGTCCCACCACTGATTGCCAGGGTATGTTTCTGCATGGAGACCGGGTTGAACAAGGCGTGCTGCCAGTCGGTACCAGGACCTAGGATGGAAGGGTCTCCCAATTCAGGGGGCTCCTGCCCTACGAGTCCATAGCTTTGTAGTTTGCCTATGTACACAGCATATTCAGGCAGGTTCATGACGGGTTGTTCTTTTGGTCGTTGCTGCCTGGTTTGGTTTTCCGTAAAACTGATCCGGGTAGCCCCTGCCTTACCAGATTTGGTAGTGATCATGACCACCCCGTTGGCGCCGGCTGCTCCATAAATAGAGGTAGCGGCAGAGCCTTCCAGAATGGAAATGCTTTCTACATCATCTGGATTGATACCTGCCAGTTCGTTGGCTAGTCCAGGGGCAACATTATAGGCTCCCCCTGTAGCCATACTGGGCCTGATTTGGACCCCATCGACCACATAAAGGGGTTCATAATTGCCCGTCACGGTACTGACACCACGGATAATGACTGAGGCTCCTGCACCGGGCTGGCCGCTGGTGGTTGTCACATACACGTTGGGGGCTTTTCCCTGGAGCGCGTCGTCCAGGGTGGTGTTGACGGTTCTGTTCAGGTCCTGATTGGAAACCGTCATCACCGCGGAACTAAGGTCAGACTTTTTCATGCTACCGTAGCCTACTACGACCACGTCCTGCATTTTTCCAAAGTTGTTGTTCAGTTGGATTCTAACCGTGTGGACTTCTTCCCCAAGCCGTACTTCCTGGTCTCCATATCCTATGGAAGTGATAACCAGTGTTTGGCCAGTACGGGCCTGGATACTAAAATGTCCATCATCTCCTGTGAGGGCTACTGTTTTGGTCCCTTTTACCATGACGGTGGCACCCACAATGGGCTTACCCGTTGACCGGTCGGCTACGTATCCGGAAATGGTACGCAACCCGTTGTCCTGAGCAAAGGAAGGGAGGGAAAAAAGCGAGGCCGCCAGGATGAAGCAAAGCATGGCCCTTAGGAAGGTGCTACTGTCTCTTTTCATACACAAGCAATTGTTGGTTAAATAGAATAATAATAAGGGCTAAACTAAAGATGAACGAGGTTTACCATAGGGGTCAAAACAATCAATTTGTGGGGTTAAATGTTCGAATTACACTTTTAAAATGGTATCTTCAGTGACATTTACTGAATTGCTGCTATTATGAAATCCCAGAAGATTTTACTGCTGGTATGCTGCTTTTTTTGCTTTGGATATATATATGGCCAGTCCAACCAATATATTTTTTCACATATAGATATAAATCAGGGGCTAACCGACAATCACGTCACTTGTTTTTTCAAGGATAGGAAAGGTTTTATATGGATCGGCACCGCCGCGGGCTTGAATCGTTATGATGGATACAAATTAAAGGTATTCAAATACGATCCTGCCGATACCTTATCTGTTTCTGATGACTATATAGTCCAAATCTTCGAAGGTCCGGAAGGTAAATTATGGATAGAATCCAGGGAAGGTCGGTTTGATATATATAATATAGATAAGGGGCGATTTGAACATCAAGGATATACCTTTCTTAATAAACATGGTTTACCTGGGAATTACCTCAATGGCCTTATCCGCTACAACCAGGATTATTGGTTTGTGTATCAGGACAGTGGGGTATATCATTATACCGCTCATAAGAATATCATTCCCATAAAATGCCGGCTCGGTGATGAAAGCCGGCCGGACCCAACTTCTATAACTTCATCGGCAAAGGATGAGGCGGGTGATATATGGCTGGTACACCAGAATGGGATGCTGGAAAAGATAGATGGGCGCCTCAATAAGGTCACCTTCCGGATGAATATTTACCAGAAATTGGGGGAAAAAGGGGAGGACAGACTGGCCTTGTTTATAGACAAACAAAACGATCTGTGGATCCGGTCGGATGATTTATTAAAGGGCGTTCTTTATTTTCACCCCCCTACAGGCGAAATCCGGCATCTGACCCAAAATGAAGGTCCTGGTGGTTTAAACAGCAATGTTATTTATGATGTATGTCAGGACAAACAAGGTTTGATCTGGCTATGTACAGACAGGGGGGGAATCAACCTAGTCGATAAAAGGGATTTCTCCGTGAAATTTCTACAGCATATAGACGACGATCCGAAAAGCCTGACAGAAAACGACATCTCCAACCTCTATACGGATAGTACTGGAATTGTTTGGGCAGGCACCATGAAAAATGGGGTCAATTACTATAACCCCTCAACCATTAAGTTCCCTTTATACCGTCATCAGCCTTTTGATCCAACCTCTTTGAAGTATAATGACATCAACGCTTTTGTAGAAGATCCCGTGGGTAATATATGGATTGGGGCCAATGGGGGTGGGTTGATCTGCCTCAACCGGAAAACCAATACATTCAGGCAATACCTGCATAATCCATCAGATCCCCATTCCCTTAGTAACGACATTATTGTCAGCATGATGATGGACAGGCATGGGAAGTTATGGTTAGGCACCTACTTCGGCGGGTTGGAATGCTTTGACGGCCACTCCTTCACGCATTTCAAACATGACGCCAAAGACAGTACCAGTCTGGCAGACGATAGGGTGATGTGCATGTTTGAAGATGCCGACGACGTACTTTGGGTCGGCACGCTGGGGCAAGGAATGGACCGTCTCGACAAGGACAGGAAACATTTTCAACATTATAACATCGCAAGGCCGGGTACGCTGCAAAACAATTATGTATCCTCTATCATAGAGGATGCCCGGCATAATATATGGGTGGGCACCGGATTTGGGATTGACGTGTTGAAAAGAAGTACGGGAACCTTTATCCATTATTCCAGGGAAGTCAATAAGCTGAGTGCAAATAATACCATAGAGTTGCTCAAAGATGATGCTAACAGGATATGGGTGGGGACCAGGGAGGGGTTGGATGTATTTAATCCAACGACCCAGACATTCAAATCTTTCAGAACCAAGGATGGCTTGCCGGACAATAACATACGCTCCCTGAAAGAAGATAAAGACCATCATATCTGGGCATCTACTTCCAATGGTATCGTACGGGTCTCTTTGGTAGAAGGAGAAGGGGGTATCCAGGGTATTAATTGTCGCAGCTATGGAGAGCAGGATGGTCTGCAAGGCGCTGAGTTCAATGAAAAGGCTTCCTTGGTAACCAGGGATGGACATCTATTGTTCGGGGGACCCAACGGTATTAATTTTTTCCATCCGGACAGTATTGCGGACACAAAAAATTTTCCGCCAATAGTCTTTACCGACCTGGAGCTGTATAACAAGAGTGTCAATGTAGGAGATAAAACGGGTGGCCACCCCATCTTACAGAAATCCATTATAGATGCGCCAGAGGCAACGTTGAACTATAATGACAATGTTTTTTCCATCGAATTTGCCTCCTTAAGCTTCGTGACCAACTCCAAAGCAAAATATGCTTATTGGTTGGAAGGGTTTAACACAAGCTGGATGCAGGCCGATGGAAATATGCGTAAAGCGACTTACACCAATCTTCCCCCAGGCCACTATACGTTAAGGGTAAGGGCCACCAATGAAGACGGGGTATGGAATGATAAGGAAGCCAGGTTGAGCATCATCATCCTGCCTCCCTGGTGGAAAACACCCCTGGCCTATATTGTCTATGCCATCCTGTTTGTGGTGGCCGTGTATTTTTCCCGGAGAATGGTCATAGAAAGGGCGCGCATGCGCTTTGCAGTAGAACATGAAAGGCAGGAAGCAAAACGTATACAGGAAGTGGACAAGATGAAGATCCGCTTCTTTACCAATATGAGCCATGAACTGAGAACTCCTCTTTCTCTGATCCTGGCTCCAGTAGAAAGGTTATTGGAAAACCCCCAATTGCCTGAACCCAGGAAGCAATACGAGTTAATCCGAAGAAATGCCAAAAGGTTGTTGTTCCTGGTGGGTCAGTTGCTGGATTTCAGGAAGATGGAAGCCAATGAACTCAGGCTTCATGCCACCAGGGGAGACCTATTGACTTTCATTCGTGAAATCTCTTATTCCTTTACAGATCTGGCAGAAAATAAGGGCATCACTTTTTCCTATCATGCTCCGGCTGGTTCCTTATATGCATCTTTTGATCACGATAAAATGGAGCGCATCCTGTTTAATCTGTTGTCCAACGCCTTTAAGTTTACGGCTGAAAAAGGAGTCATAGGCGTAGAGGTGTTGGTAAGGAAGCAAACGGAAGCTGCTGTATGGCTGGATATTAAAGTAAAGGATACGGGCATTGGGATTCCTGCTGATCAGCAGGAAAAAATATTTGAACCCTTCTTCCAATCGGATACACCAGCGCATATATTAAACCAGGGAACAGGCCTCGGTTTAGCCATAACGATGGAATATGTGCGCATGCACGGGGGGACCCTGAGGGTGGAAAGTGAATCAGGCAATGGGAGTTGCTTTGTCGTTTCCCTTCCCTTAGCGGATGCGGTTGAGGGAGCGGAATTGCCGGCGCCCATGGGATCCGGAGCAGCGCTTCCGGACGTAGGTACTGAACGTTCCATCCCTGGCTCAGACAGCATGCTAAAGGATACGGGCTATACAGTCCAAGGAGTCGAAGAAGGAAAACGGCCCACAGTGCTTATCGTAGAAGACAATGAGGATTTCAGGTTCTACCTTAAAGACAACCTCCGCGCTTATTTTCAGATCCTGGAGGCTTCTAATGGGAAAGAGGGCTGGCAAAAAACACTTTCCCAACATCCCGATCTGATCGTAAGTGATATCAGTATGCCCATCATGAATGGGATTGATTTCTGCAAAAAGGTCAAACACGATGAACGTACCGTTCAGATCCCGCTGATTTTGCTCACTGCCATGGCCTCGGAAACCCATGAGTTGGTCAGCCTTCAGACGGGAGCTACGGACTATATCCCCAAACCTTTCAATTTTGAAGTACTACTCTCTAAAATAAGGAACCATATCCACTTTCATGAAACAGCAAAAAGGACCTACCAGCGGCAGGTCCAGGTCAGTCCTTCTGCGGTTGCCGTTGCTTCTGCCGATGAGCAGTTTTTAAAGAACTTGTTGGTATTGATAGAGAAAAACATGGATAATCCGGAATTTTCTGTAACGCAGCTGAGTAAGGAATTCAATTCCAGCCGCTCCACCATCTATAAGCGCTTGTTGGCCCTGACGGGCAAGCATCCCATTGAATTCATCCGTCACGTTCGGCTCAAAAGGGCTGCTGAGTTATTGGAGAAAACCCAAATGAGTGTGGCGGAAGTAGCCTATTCCGTTGGGTTCAATGATCCAAAATATTTTACCCAATTCTTTAAATCTGAGTTTGGGATGGTCCCCTCGGCTTACCGGACTTTTAAGAAGCAGGAGCCAAAATAGGGCCGGCGCCCCATTGAGACCGGCGCCGGAGCTTCAGACAAATATCCGGTGGCCATGGTAGTCCCTTCTGAACTCCGAAGGGGTGCCCGTTAACGCCATAGCAGAAGATAAGGCGCATCGGTTATGGTTAGGTACTTCTATGGGGCTGTGCATGTACAAGGCACAAACCTGGGCGGCGGAATGGGAAGTCTCTTCCAATGCAAAAGACGATATGATGTATTGTGTGGGGTTGGACGGCCAGGGCAATGTATGGGCAGGCACCTTTGATAAAGGGCTGGTGAGATACAACCCGCGCACCAAAGACATCAAACGGTTTAATACGGGTTCGGGCTTGTCCAGTAATAAGATCAGGTGTATGCTCCTGGACAGGGAAGGAAGGATATGGGTAGGTTCCGTGGATAGAGGGATCAATATTCTGGATACAAATGGGACGGTTTTGAAAACGTATGATGGGTTTTTCTCTAATACTACTGGACCAGAACCGAGTATAACCTGCTTCTATCAGGATGGCAAGGGCACTGTTTGGATTGGTACCCGCAGGGATGTTCCTTATTACATAAGGGAAGGTATGAAAGCGCCCTTCCCTATAGTCACCAGGGAGCCTATGCTCTCCATTAATGCGATCAGGGAGGATAGCTTCGGAAATCAATGGTTTGCTTCGGATACCCATGGATTGTATTGCACCAATAGCAATAAGAATGTATTCCGCAATTATTCTTCAGAAACCAATTTGAAGGGAGGTGGACGCTTTCCGACTATAACGGTCATTGGCGAGTACAAGAACCACCTGCTCATGGGAACTGGGAGCGCTGGAATAATGCAGTTCAATCCGCCACAGGGATTGGAACATACGACCTTGTTGGGTAGTGTTGCGGTCAACGATATCACAGCGGACAAAGCCGGGAATCTTTGGGCGGGTACCTGGAGCGGAGGACTGAAAAGGGTAGATGCCAAAACAGGACAAGTCCGCTCCTTCTTTTGTAACCCTGCTGACGACAATTCGCTGATCAATAATGACGTCACTTCTGTGGTAGCCGATGATAGCCTGCTTTGGATAGGTGCCCAGGGAGATGGACTAGCAGCTTATGACTTAAAATATGGGCGGTTCATTAATTACAAGAACAATCAACATTTTCCTTTTGACCTCCGGGAACCTGCCTGGATCACTTGTTTGTTTAAGGATGCCCAGCATAGGTTATGGATTGGGACCTATAGTGGCATCTATCTGTTTGACGGAAAGCAACTGATCCATATGGAACATACCCCAGTTTCCCATAGCCTGAGCAACAATACGGTCAACATGATTACCCAGGATTCCAAGGGGCATATATGGGTCGTGGGAGAAGGAGGATTGGATCAATACGTGGAAGGGACAGGCTCTTTCGTGAGATTCAATGAACGGGCTGTTTTACCTACGGTGATGAAGGCCCTCATACCCGGAAAGGATGGACGCTTATGGATCAGTACCAATCAAGGTATACTGGCCTTCGATCCCCAAACCCTGGAAACAAAAATTTACGACAGTAATGACGGGTTGACTCAGACCGCCTTCATGGCCAAATCGGTCTGAAAGGACAAGACGGGTAATCGGCGCCTGGTTTGGTGCAACGAGGCATTAAAAAGGCAGCTAGAAGCAGGAAGCTTGCAATCGTGATCTTTTTCATGTGTTTTTTCTTAAACCTATCCGGTTAGGTTTACAGACGGTTGCACAGGAGTCCGTATTATTTGATCCGGGGTCCGGAATAAAGGGTTGGGGTATTCTGTGGCTATTCCCGCTCGTAATTCGTAAAGCTGTATAACAGGTAATAAAGGAAAGGTAAAATGAATCCGCTGCCTGCCAGCAGGGCGATCCCCAGGCTCATGATGGTTTTAGGACCGCCCTGCGCGTCAATGAGCGAAAGGCCTTTGGCATTCTTTAGGTTAATCAGCACAGGATAGTGCTCATAGGTAATGGCCACCAAAAGGAGGGTGACCTGGGCGCCGGCTATGGTACGAAGGGGGCCCGTCGATTCCCTGGATAATAAGATCCATAACCAGATCAGGGAGACGCCGGCCAGTGACATACAGGCAATACTGATGGGATTGCCAAATAACCAATGGCTCAAGGGTACGCCATCCACCATCGCTGCGATAAATACCACTACCGCCAATACCAATGCGCCTATGATAAAATGTTTGGCCTTGTCGGTAAATCTTTTTTTGTCACCAGCGTTGTCGGTTTCGCCAATGATGAAGATGGCGGCCATGAAGCCACATATGGCAATAGTGAAAAACCCTACGCTTACAGGAAAGAAGCCCAGCCAACTGAAAATATAAGCAGATACATAGCTGTTTGCGCTGGTGTCAATGGTTCCCGCCACGGCACCTCCGGCAATGATGCCTAAAAAGAAGGGGGTGAGCACGCTGGCATACATAAATATCTTGGAGTATACCCTTTGCATACTGTCGTGTACGGCGTCATAATGCCGGAAGGTGAAGGCGGTTCCGCGCGCAATAATACCTATAAGCATGATGGCCAGGGGTATATGCATATAAATGCTCATGGTGGTATAAATGGAGGGAAAGCCTACAAACAAGATCACAATGGCAATGATCAACCACATGTGGTTGGCTTCCCACACGGGGCCAATGGCTTCGTAAAGGATCTTCTGGGTTTTGGGCTTGCTGTTAGGGGTAGAGAAAAACTCCAGTATGCCTGCCCCAAAATCGGCGCCTCCCATAATCACATACAGTAAAATGGAAGCCCATAGAAACGCCATGACTACGTACAACATCCTTGTCCAGTTTAGGGTTTATCGTATAAAAAGGGAACCATCTTCACTTGCCTGTACAGTAAGAAGACTACTATCAGGCTAAGGGATAGGTATATGCTGGTGAATACGTAAAAGGTATAAGCCACTCCGGGCATGGGCGTTACGGCATCCCTGGTGCGCATGATGCCATACATGATCCAGGGTTGCCTGCCCACTTCTGTTACGGTCCATCCTGCTTCAACCGCCAGATAACCCAAGGGCACGCATATGACAAAGAGTTTAAGGAGCCAGCCTTGCTGTAGCCAACTTCTTTTTTTCCATATGGCGATGAAGTAAAGCACCGCGACCAAACACATAAACATACCCAACCCCACCATCATTTGAAAGGCAAAATGGGTGATGGCTACCGGTGGACGGTTCTGCACCTGGATAGCATTCAACCCTGTTACTTCCGCTTTGAAATTGCCATGGGCCAGAAAGCTTAAGCCACCTGGTATCTCCAGTGCATATTTTACGGTACCTGTTTTTTCATCAGGTAATCCTCCCAATATCAGGGGAGCGCTGGTTTGGGTATTAAAATGGGCCTCCATGGCGGCTAGTTTTGCTGGTTGCCTTTTGGCTACGTCCTTTGCCGAATGGTCCCCGCTAATCGGTTGAAGAAGAGCGGCCACACAAGCGAAGACAGCAGCTATGCGAAAGGCTTTGGTATGAAATGCCACATTTTTCTTTCTGAGCACCATCAGCGCATGTACGCCAGCCACGGCAAATCCGGTAGCAGCAACGGCGGCTATGATCATATGCAGGCTCTGGCTAAACCAGGCCTTGTTAAACATGGCCGCTATGGGATCTATGTTGAGGTATCGGCCATCCGCATAGTCAAATCCAGCAGGGCTGTTCATCCAGGCGTTGGCGGCTACCACCAGGATTCCGGACGCCAGCCCACTTACACCTACGATGACCCCCGTTATCCAGTGGAACCATTTATTGAACCGGTCCCAACCGTAGAGGTAAAAGCCAAGGGCAATGGCTTCAATGAAAAAGGCCGTTCCTTCCAAAGAAAAAGGCATGCCGAAAATAGGACCTGCGTGCAACATGAAGCGAGGCCAAAGCAGCCCCAGCTCAAAGGATAGCATGGTTCCGCTGACAGCGCCGGTAGCAAAAAATATGGCTACTCCTTTACTCCATGCCTTGGTAATGTTTCTGTAAGTTGTGTTGCCGGTTTTTAAGTATTTGTAGTGTGAAACGGCCATAAAAAAAGGCATTATCATGCCAATACACGCAAATACAATATGAAAACCTAATGACAGCGCCATCTGGGAGCGGGCTGCAATAAAATCATCCATAGGTGGTGAGTTATCTCAGGGGCAAAGGTACAATAAAAAAGAGGGGATAAACCCCTCTTTTGATGTCCCAACCTGGCGGGAAGTGTGCGGATGATAGGACTCGAACCTACATGCCTCGCGGCGACAGATCCTAAGTCTGTTGCGTCTGCCAATTTCGCCACATCCGCATTTTCATTTCTAACATGAAGCCGGTATGTACCGGCCAAGACCTGCGAGGAGGGTGCAAAGCTAATGTTTCCTCGTTAAAAAAAGGCTTTTTTCGTAAATTTACAGGCGTATGGATACAGTCGTAGTGCCACCCAAGTATAATCTGACGGAAGCCCAGGAGCGGAAGGAAATTGTGCGTCAGTACAGGGCGCTTCTCAGGGCGTTGAAGATGAAATTGAAAAAGGGGGATAAGGAATTGATCAGGCACGCCTTTGAGATGGCTGCTGAGGCGCATAAAACAATGCGTAGGAAAAGCGGAGAGCCTTATATTACCCATCCTTTGGCTGTAGCCATGATCTGTGCGGAAGAAATTGGGTTAGGGGTGCGCTCCAGCATCTGCGCCCTTCTTCATGATACGGTAGAGGATACAGACCTGACCCTGGAAGACATTGAAAGGGAATTTGGCAATGAAATCGCCCGGATTATAGATGGGTTGACCAAAATTGCCAACGTAGTAGACAATAACACCACCCAGCAGGCGGAGAATTTTAAGAAAATTTTGCTGACCCTGACCGATGATCCCAGGGTGATTTTGATCAAACTGGCCGACAGGTTGCACAATATGCGGACCCTGGACAGTATGAAAAGGGAAAAACAGCTTAAAATAGCCTCAGAAACGGTCTATGTGTATGCGCCTTTGGCTCATCGCATGGGGCTCTACGCGATCAAGACGGAAATGGAGGATCTGGCCATGAAGTACCTGGAGCCAGAGACTTACAAGGAGATCGCCAGGAAGCTGGCGGAAACCAAAAGGGAGCGGTCCAGATATATCAATGAGTTCATCCGCCCCATCAAGGAAAAATTGGAACAGGCTGGGATTTTAGACTTTGAGATTTATGGGAGGCCTAAGTCCATTCACTCTATCTGGAATAAGATGCGCAAAAAGGACGTGACCTTCGATGAGGTATATGACCTGTTTGCCATACGGATCATTCTCAATCCACCTTACGAGCGGGAAAAGGAAGAATGCTGGAAAGCCTATTCCCTGATTACAGACATGTATAATCCTTCTCCGGAGCGGCTCAGGGACTGGTTGAGCAATCCCAAAAGCAATGGTTACGAGGCGCTCCACACAACCGTCATGGGACCGCAGGGCAAATGGGTAGAAGTGCAGATCCGTACCAAACGGATGAATGAGATCGCCGAGAAAGGTTTGGCAGCGCATTACAAATACAAGGAAGGGGCAGGCGATGAAAGCCGCTTTGACCAATGGTTTTCCCAGATACGGGAAGTGTTGGCCAACCAGGACACCAATTCCATTGACTTTTTACAGGAGTTCAAGACCTCTTTCCTGACAGAAGAAATTTATGTCTATACCCCTAAAGGGGACGTCAAAATGTTGCCTAAGGGGGCTACGGCATTGGACTTTGCTTTTTCGGTGCACTCCGATATAGGAAGTAAGTGTATAGGCGCAAAGGTCAATCATAAGCTGGTTCCCATAGGCCATAAGCTCCGCAGTGGAGACCAGATAGAGATCATCACTTCCTCCAAACAGAAGCCCAACGAGGACTGGTTGAACATGGTGGTGACGGCCAAGGCCAAGAGCAAGATTAAAGATTCCCTCAAAGAAGACAGGCGTAAACTGGCCGATGATGGGAAGTATCAGCTTCAACGCAAGCTGGAACAACTGGGGGCGGCCTTCAACGTACATAACGTCGATGAACTGGTGAATTATTATAAAACCCAGTCCCAATTGGAATTGTTCTATAGGATAGCCATTAAAAACCTGGACCTTAAAGAACTCAAAGACTTTCATCTTCAAGGGGATAGGATAGAGACCCCCCGACCTGTTAAACCAACACCATCAGAAAGTAAGCCGGACGCAGACCGGACCCCCTCGAAGGATTCTGAACTGATTATATTCGGCGAAAGCAGTGATAAGATTCTTTATACCCTGGCCAACTGTTGTAAACCCATTCCGGGTGACGACGTATTTGGTTTTATAACTGCCACAGAAGGCCTGAAGATTCACCGCACCAATTGCCCCAATGCCGCCAGGTTATTGTCCCATTACGGACATAGGGTGGTCAAAACGAAGTGGGCCAAAAATAAAGAGATCTCCTTCCTCACCGGTATTCGTGTGCTTGGCCTGGATGACGTCGGTGTCATCAATAAGATAACCAACCTGATATCCGGTGAAATGAAGATCAATATCAATGCATTGACCATAGAAGCCAAGGAAGGGATGTTCCATGGCAATATCCGTTTATATGTGCACGATAAAGAAGAGCTCGACGAGCTGGCACAGCGATTGAAGGCCCTGACCGGCATACAGTCTGTAGACCGTTACGATACGGAGAACGGATAAGGCTCTTTAAAATAAATTTGGGGGGTACGGAGTTCCGGGCGAGTTTTGCGGTTCTTTTTTGACGCTGATAAAAGTTATGCTATCATGGTAGATGTTATCCTGGGCCTCCAATGGGGCGATGAAGGAAAGGGAAAGATCGTGGATTATTTCGCACCCCGCTATGACGTGATCGCCCGCTTTCAGGGGGGACCCAATGCCGGTCATACCTTGTATGTAGGTGATAAGAAAGTGGTGTTGCACCAGATCCCTTCTGGTGTTTTCCATGAAAACACCGTGAACCTCATCGGGAATGGGGTAGTGCTGGACCCTGTAACCCTAAGGAAGGAATGCGCAACCGTAGCAGCATTTGGTATCGATGTACGTAAGAACTTGTTTATCAGTGAAAGGACCCATTTAATTCTCCCTACACATAGGGCCTTGGATAAAGCCAGTGAGCAATCAAAGGGAACGGATAAGATTGGATCTACTTTAAAAGGTATTGGACCTGCCTATATGGATAAGACGGGCCGCAATGGCCTTCGTGTCGGGGATCTGCTGGATAAATCTTTTACCACTCAGTATATCAAACTCAGGCTCAAGCATCAGAAAATATTGGATAGCTTCAATTTTACAGAAGATATCACTGCCTGGGAAGAAGAATTCTTTGAAGCGGTAGAGTTCCTTAAAGAACTTAATATTGTCAACGGAGAGTACTTTATCAACGATCGATTGAAAAAGGGGCAAAAAGTACTGGCTGAAGGTGCACAGGGTAGTATGCTGGATGTGGACTTTGGAACCTTCCCTTTCGTAACTTCTTCTTCCACCATTTCTGCGGGCGTTTGTACCGGTCTGGGAATTGCCCCTCAGCAAATAAGGGAGGTGATCGGGGTTACAAAAGCCTATTGCACCCGTGTAGGAAGTGGCCCTTTTCCTACAGAATTATTGGAAGAAACAGGGGATGAGCTCCGCAAATTGGGTAATGAATTCGGTGCAACTACCGGACGGCCCAGGCGTTGTGGTTGGATTGACCTGGTAGCCCTAAGATTTGCCTGTATGGTGAACGGGGTAACTCAGTTGGTAATGACCAAAACGGACGTGCTGGATCCCTTTACGGAGATCGAGGCGTGTGAAAAATATATGGTTTCTGGAAAAGAAATCGACTATATTCCCTTCCAGATGACCAGGTTGGATATTCAGCCCATTTATAAAAAAATCAAAGGTTGGAATTCCTCTATTGAAAATTCGAAAGATTTTACATCTTTGCCTGAGAAACTGCGTTCATATATTTCCTATATTGACGATGCGGTTGGTGCTAAAGTCAAGTATATATCCAATGGTCCTGGGAGAGACCAGATCATTTTGGTTCCTTGATAGACGTGCCTTTCAGAGTATGAGAAAAATTTTTGGCTATTTAAAAAACCCGTAGAAATTTTACACAGACAATCCTATTAGACTATGGCTGCAAAATCTGATAAGGACAAGAAAAGCCCTGAAAAAAAAGACACAACCCGTGCTCAGGAACCGTCCAAAAAAGCTACTCCCAAAGAAAAGAAGGTAGACGATGATGATGACGATGACGACGAAGATCTGGATGTAACTCCACCGAAAAAGAAAGGGGCGTCCAAGTCAAAGTCAGCTGACGCTGATGATGAGGATGAAGACGACGATCTGGAGGAAGAAGAAGATGATTGGGAGAAGGGTGAAGAGGATGAAGATTATGATCCTGATTTCGAAGAATTTGACCTTCCTAAGAGCAAAACTAAAAAAGGCCCTTCAGGAGCAGGTGCCGGTTCTTCGTCTACCCGCAAGACCAAAGGTGGGGAGGAGGATGATGATTTCAAATTCGACGACGAATTCAAAGACCTGGATCTCTTCAATGACGCCGGGTTCGAGGAAGAAGAGGATGACTTCTAGGCGAATATTTGCTACATTTTCTGTAGATAATATTGTTATTTTCAAACGACAACTGCTGAATTGGGGAAGCCAGTTCAGCAGTTGTTCTTTTTTGGATAACCATGCTTATGAGATGCCTGGGGGGCAATTTGAATGCGTAGCAGGAATGGATGCCGTTGCAACTTTGCTCATTTCCGTTTCGGAAGGGAATGCACTTGATACCTTGACATCTTTTCAGGAGGCTCACGGGGATTGGTTATTCGGTCACCTGGGTTATGACCTTAAAAATGAAGTGGAGGGTCTTTCCAGTAGGCAACCCGATCCCGCTGGGTTCCCGGACCTGCATTTTTTTGTCCCTCGGTATGTTTTTTTGATCCGAAACGAGGAAGTGCATATAGGCACCCTAGGTCCAGATTCCGCAGCCGAAGTGTTACAAGCCATTCAACGGACGCCCTCAAAGCAATCCGAACCCCATTCGGTTTCGTTTTTGAGGTCCAGATTTTCTCATCAGGAATACCTGGATACGGTCCATCATCTCCAGGAACACATTCAAAGGGGAGACTGTTACGAGATTACCTTTTGTCAGGAGTTTTATGCGGCTGATCTCCTGGTTGAGCCCATAGGGCTTTATTGGAAATTGGCCCACATATCTCCCATGCCACATAGCGCCTATTATTCCTTTGGTGGATTGTATCTCCTTTGCGCCAGCCCAGAACGCTATTTACAGCTTAAGGACAGGCAATTGCTGTCTCAGCCCATAAAAGGCACGGCTAAACGCAAACCGGGTGATCAGGCAGCCGATAAAGCCATTGGGGAGGACTTAAGACAAAGCCCTAAAGAGCGAAGCGAAAATATAATGATTGTGGACCTGGTCCGCAATGACCTATCCAAGGTATGTGAAGAAGGAAGTGTAAGGGTGTCCGAGCTAGGGGGAATTTATGCTTTTCCCCAGGTCTATCAGATGATCTCTTCCATAGTGGGGATCTTGCCTCCCGATGTGCATTGGACCCAGGCGCTTAGGGCAACTTTCCCCATGGGATCTATGACCGGGGCGCCCAAAAGGAAGGCCATGGAATTAATTGAACGCTATGAACGTAGTCGGCGGGGGTTGTTTTCCGGAGCGGTGGGATACATAGATCCTGAAGGCAATTTTGACTTCGCGGTGGTAATCCGCAGCTTGCTCTATAACCAGGGACGTCAGTACTTGTCTTACTCAGTTGGCTCGGCCATAACCGCCGCCTCCGATCCCCAAAGTGAATACGAGGAATGCCTCCTGAAGGCCAGCGCCATCCGGCAGGCTTTGGGCGGGGGATAAACCCTATTTATGCTTGGGTTCTTCGTCGTCTTCGTTATTGAGCAATCCATGAACGGATTCTCCGAGAATGACGTCTTTATCCTGAAGGAATAAGGTCATTTTATCCTTAGGCAGCCTAAGGTTGTAGAAGTCCTGTGTGCCCAGGATCTCTTGATTGAAGTTGGGGTTCAAGCGCAGAAACTCGGACATGCTCATGGAAAGGTGGCGGGTGATGGCCTCAGCGGTATAGTGACCAGTGATGGTTTCCACTACGCTGCTCTGCAGTTCCTGAGGGGTCAGTATTTCTTCCAGTTCTTTCTGGTTGGTCGCATTCAAATCTCCGAGGGCAGGAACGTCTTCCATGAAGAAGTTGGTAGCGATAAAGCGTTTTACTTCATTGCGGCTCTCCAAGGGGAGGTAATTCTGGAGGTCGAAGAAATTGGTGCTGCCGGATTTGCGGATGGCAACATGGATACGGTTGGTGCCTCCATCGTAGGCGGCAATAACCAATAACCAGTCGTGCAGCTCATCATACATATCCTGCAAGTACCTGGCAGCGGCCCTGGTACTTTTTTCCAGGTCCATCCTTTCGTCCACTTTCTTATTGACTTTCAGGCCATAAAGACGGGCGGTCTCGGGCATAAACTGCCATACGCCCCTGGCGCCTACATTGGAGTAAGCCGTTGAGTGCAGTTCTGATTCTATAACGGCGAGGTACCTCAGTTCATGAGGGAGGCCATATTCTGCCATGATCCTATCTATGATATTGAAGGAACGGGCTCCCCAGCTTTTCATGCCGGTCAGTGTTTCCTTTTCTGACCTGAGGTATTTGCTAACCAGACCTGGGGCCTGATTATGTACTTCAGCAGAGTAGTTCAGCGAATGCGCTGAACTTGCGGCACTGGAGGTAGAGCGAACAGCGGCTTCCATACGAGAGGCGTCGTTGGAGGACAACAACGTTTTGAAGCCATAAACATTAAGGTCGGTGGTGGGTGTTTTGTTACCTGCAATGAGGGTGTCTTTGACACTTCCTTGCGGGTTAGGGGTGGGATTTTGCTGACTAACCATAGGGCTTGCCACGCTTACCGTAAACCACAACAT
Source organism: Beijerinckiaceae bacterium (assembly GCA_903970475.1). Classification (GTDB taxonomy): domain Bacteria; phylum Bacteroidota; class Bacteroidia; order Chitinophagales; family Chitinophagaceae; genus Dinghuibacter. Next base: position 22,091 of record CAJCIQ010000055.1, on the reverse strand, counting down.
TCCACTCACCAATAGCGATGCAATTTTAACCATTATCCAAGTTTTAAGCCATATAATTCCGAAACAACGGGTTAAATATACAAGAAATATTTCATCCCTGCAAGTTAACCCCTTGGTAACGGGATAACCAATTGAAAGACAATTGCAATAAATACGGATCTTGGTAACGATCGGTCATAACCTGGAGGCCAAACGGCATCCCGTTTGAATGTTTAAACAGGGGAAGGGATATACCGGGTATACCTGTAAGATTTGCAAACACCGTGTAGATATCTGCCAGGTATAGGGCAATAGGGTCATCGGACTTTTCACCCAATCTAAAGGCGGTGGCAGGGACCGTAGGCATGATCAGGGCATCAAAGTCCTGAAAAACCTGAGTGGTCTTTTCTACCAACAGTTGCCTGACTTGTTGAGCCTTCGTAAAGTAGGCATCATAATGTCCGGCACTGAGTACAAAGGTTCCCAGTAGGATGCGCCTTTGTACCTCTTTTCCAAATCCCTCTGTCCGATTCTTTTTGTAAAAAGCATCCAGGGTGTCTCCGGGTTGGGCTGCTCCCCTGTGGCCGAATTTAACCCCGTCATAGCGGGAGAGATTGGAAGAGGCTTCCGCAGTGGTCAGTACGTAATAGGCCGGGACGATAAAGTCCAGGTAGTCAAATGGTACCTCCGTCACCACAGCTCCGTCTTGCTGCAAAGTGTCAATGAACTGTAATAAGGTATATCGGATCTCGGGATCTAAAGAGGGATGCTCGATTGCCTCCCTGAAATAAGCGACCCGAGGCGGGGGAGTATTAGACGATAAAATACTCAAATCGTTGATTTCCTGTTTGTTGCTTAATGCTGTACTGTCGTATTCGTCTGGGCCGCTAATGACTGCTAAAACCATGGCCAAATCTGCAATAATCTTGCCAAACACCCCTATTTGGTCGAAACTGGACGCATACGCCAACAACCCGTACCGGGATATGGTGCCATAGGTAGGTTTTAGTCCTATAATGCCACAGAAGTCTGCTGGCTGCCTAACAGAGCCTCCGGTGTCGCTTCCCAGGGAAAGCATACATAGGTCAGCTTGCACGGCTACGGCCGAGCCGCCCGATGAACCACCTGGAACCCGGTCCGGATCCAGGGCATTCCTGGTTGGTCCGTAGGCAGAGTTTTCATTGGTAGAGCCCATGGCGAACTCATCACAGTTATTGCGGCCGATGATAATGGCTTCTTCAGCCAAAAGCCGCTCCACAGCGGTTGCATTATATAAGGAAGTATAACCTTCCAGCATCCGGGAAGAAGCAGAAACCTTATGCCCTTTATAGGCAATAACGTCTTTGATAGAAATCACCACGCCGTGGAGCTTGCCTATGGGTTTGCCGGCTGCCCGCTGGCTGTCCAATTGGGCTGCCCTGGTGAGGGCTTCCTCTGCAAAAACTTCCAGGTAGGCGTTCAGGTGCTTGTTTTCTTCTATCCTTTCCAGATAGTATTTTACGGCAATGGTGCACCCGTCAGGATGGGTTGCCAGGTACTGGTGGTAGGTTTCTATAGATTTGAAAGAAAACAAGGCTTAGTGTTTTGAATGTTTGATAATGGGGCGGGAATGCTGGAAGCCTGTTATGACCACTGAGCTTCTTCTATTTTTTGCTGCTTTTCCACGCGTTTAGCCAATAGGATACTGATCTCATAAAGCCCGATCAAGGGTACACTCACGATGATCTGGCTCAACATATCCGGAGGAGTAATGATGCCTGCCACGATGACGATGATCAGAATGGCATACCTGCGGGACTTGCGCAACCAGGCGGAGCTGACTACCCCGACTTTGGCCAGGAAATACATGACCAGCGGAAGCTGAAAGGCTAATCCAGCTCCCAGAATGAGGGGGACCAGGGTATTAAAATAGCTGGCAATGGTCCAGATATTTTCAATGTTATCGTCTATCTTGAAGTTGGCGAAAAAGTTAATGGTATAGGGCGCTATGACGAAATAACCAAATAACACGCCTGTGAAAAACAATATGGATACCCAGAAGATGACGCCTCTACTGTTTTTTAATTCTTTTGAGGTGAGGGCAGGCTTGGTGAATTGCCAAAACTGCCAGAATACATAGGGGAAGGCGAGGATAAAGCCTCCTATCAGGATGATATTGAAGAATACATCGAATTGACCAGCTACCGCATTGCTTTGCATTCGGATTTTGATGCCTGTCATACACAGCCTGTCTCCCAGGTGCAAGTACTGGGAAATTTTACACAAATAGCCATAGGTGATAAAGTCGCTGTGTATAGGGCCCATCAGGACTTTCTTGACAATAAAATTGTTGTAAATCACCATGATGATGGCCCCAACGCCTATTGCCAATGCTGACCTAAAGAGATGCTTCCTAAGCTCATCCAAGTGCTCCACAAAGGTCATCTCATCTCTAGAACCTGCTCTAAGCCGTTTCCTGAATATGGATTTCATATGCTAAACTGGTATCTGTAAATGTAGGCCAATTAAAAGAAAAACCCCGCTATATCAAGTTGCGGGGTTTTACCTACTCTTCAAGAGAGCAAAGTGAATTAGTTTTTGTCGACCGAAGGTCCGGATGACACCTGAGAACTTTGGGTATTGGTAGTACCTGTTGTTCTGGCCCTGTTATCATCCCTTATATGATCCTCGATTTCTCTTGTAACGTTGTCTTTAGCATCTTTGAACTCCCTGATACCCCGTCCCAATCCACGCATTAGTTCAGGAATCTTCTTCCCTCCGAATAATAAGAGGAGGATCAACACGATGAGTATCAAGTGCGGGCCACTGAATAAATCTCCCATAACTACGGTTTTATAAGATAAAGGTAGAAAGAAATGACTTACCCGGACTAAAATCTTTTCTCCTTAATACGGGCGCTCTTACCGCTACGTTCACGTTGGTAGAAGAGTTTGGCGCGCCTTACTTTACCTACTTTATGTACGAGGATAGACTCAATATTGGGAGAATAAACGGGAAAAAGACGCTCAACACCCACACCGTCAGAAATCTTGCGAACGGTGAAAGAGGCAGTGAAACCAGTTCCCTGACGTTTGATGACGTCACCTTTGAAGCTCTGGATACGTTCTTTATTACCTTCGATGATCTTATAGTTAACGGTAACGTTGTCCCCGGCTTTAAACTTCGGGAACTCCTTTTTGGGGGTCAGTTGCTCGTGGACAAATGCTACGGCGTTCATGATTCAAAAATTTAAGGAGTGCAAAGGTAGTATCTAATTATAAGAATTCAATACAGTCAAGATCATTTTTTTCTAGCGTGCCACATTGACAGCTCTTTTTTCCCTGATTACCGTGACTTTAATCTGACCGGGATAGGTCATTTCTGTCTGTATTTTCTGGGCTATTTCAAAAGAAAGCTTGTCGCTGTCACCATCTGTTACCTTATCGGCTTCTACGATGACCCTAAGTTCCCTGCCGGCCTGTATGGCGTATGCTTTTTCTACACCAGTATAAGCCAAGGCCAGGTTTTCCAGGTCCTTAATCCGCTGGAGGTATTGCTGCATGATCTCCCTGCGAGCTCCGGGACGGGCTCCGCTGATCGCATCGCAAGCCTGAACGATGGGTGAAATCACGTATTGCATTTCCATTTCATCGTGGTGGGCGCCAATAGCATTTACCACCGCAGGATTTTCTCCGTATTTCTCAGCCAATTTGGCTCCCAGAAGGGCGTGGCTCAGTTCTGTTTCCTCATCAGGTACCTTACCTATATCGTGTAACAGACCCGCTCTTTTGGCTAGCTTGGGGTTCATGCCCAATTCGGAGGCCATGATGCCGCAAAGGTTGGCCACTTCACGGCTGTGCATCAACAGGTTCTGACCATAAGAGGACCTGAATCGCATCTTACCTATAATACGTACGAGTTCTTTATGCAAACCATGTATGCCTAATTCAATAACGGTTCGTTCTCCGATTTCCATGACCTGCTCTTCAATCTGCTTGCGGGTCTTTTCTACCACTTCTTCAATACGGGCTGGGTGTATACGACCATCCGTGACGAGTCGGGTCAGGGAAAGACGGGCAATTTCACGACGCAGGGGGTCAAAAGAAGACAATACAATGGCTTCGGGTGTATCATCTACAATAAGATCTACCCCTGTTGCCGCTTCAATGGCCCTTATATTTCGACCTTCACGACCAATGATCTGGCCTTTGATTTCGTCACTTTCCAGGTTGAAGACGGTAATGGCGTTTTCGATGGTTTGTTCCGCAGCGGTACGCTGTATGGTCTGAATAATAATTTTACGGGCTTCTTTGTTGGCTTTTCCTTTGGCGTCGTCAATGATTTCTTGTTGAATGGAAAGTGCTTGGGTTTGTGCTTCCTGGCGTAAGGACTCAACCAACTGAGCCTTAGCTTCTTCTGCACTCAATGCAGAAATTTTCTCCAAACGGCGGATGTGCTCTTCCTGGTGCTTTTCGAGTTCGGAACGTTTTAGGTTGACGACTTCGATTTGCTTGTTCAGGTTTTCCTTAATGGCCTCATTTTCTTTTACTTGCTTATCCAGGTTCTCTGTCTTCTGGTTGATGGATTGTTCTTTTTGACGAATCCTATTTTCAGATTCAGATAGCTTTTGGTTTCGACTAAGTACTTCCTTATCGTGTTCGGCTTTCAGCTGGACGAATTTTTCTTTTGCTTCCAGCTGTTTTTCCCTTTTGATCGTTTCGGCGTTCAATTTGGCGTCGGCCAGGATTTTTTGAGCCTGGAGATCAGCCTCCGCGATTTTGGATTTGGTGTCTTTGGCAAAAATGAACTTTCCTGCTATGATACCTACTGCTAAAGCAACTACGCCTAATATAACAGACACAGTTAGGGATATTTCCATGAGATTCCTTCGTTTAATTGTTTCACAATCCTACACACAAACAATTGCAGTCAAAACTGCCATGGTTGGTTGGGTAAGTTGCGAAGGTATAGAAAAATAGGTCAGTTTGTCGTAAGTGGTAAACCAATTATTCCGGGGGCAAATTCTTTCTGGGCGGCTCATAAGGCAGGTCCGAGGAGGGTAAGAGGGCCTTATCGAGCAGATCTTCCAGGGAAGACAGATCCTTTTTCAATGCGGTTTCCAGGACAGCTCCAGGCACTGCTCCCCCTGACTGGGTAGCATACCAAATCAGGACCATGGCCACATAGTCCTGCATATCCTGGCCGGCGAACTGGGTTTTAAATTCGACGATCTTGTCGTTGATGATCCGGGCGATACGCCGGACTTGTTCTTCGTCCCCGGTAGCAATCTTAATCCGGTAAGTACGGTCTCCTATGACTATGTTGATGGGAATCAGGGGGGCGTTCATTGGCAATCGGGATTCGGCGTTATTCGGTTAACAGTGCTATACAGCGGTCTATCTCCCGTATGTAGGAATTGATCTTCTTTTCCATCGTTTTTTTGTCTGCATCCGTAAGGGTGGAAGCCGTTACCTGTAAAACTTCCACCTGACGGTTTAGCTGGGCGATGGTTTCCTGGTAGCCGGTCTCCTGCTGGCGCAGGAGGGCATTTTCCTTTTGCAGTTTGTCGTACTCTCTTCTCAGGGTGTTCCACTGCCTGAGCAGCAGGTGCAGCTTTTGCTGGATACGTTCTATATGTTCATGTGTTTCAGACATGGGCTGTTATTTGCGGATCTCTGCCCCGGTTTGGCTTTCAAAAGCTTTGATGAGCTGCTGCATCATCTGGTCGATATCCTTATCGGTCATGGTTTTCTCTTCATCCTGGAAAGTAAAACTTAAGGCGACCGATTTTTTGCCTGCTCCTATCTTATCAGAACGGAAAAGATCAAACAGGGCTACCGTTTTTAGCTTTTTCAACCTGGAACCAAAGGCTACTTCTTCCATTTTTGCATAGGGTATGGCTTCGTCTACGACCATGGCCAGGTCCCTTTGCACAGCGGGGAAGCGAGACACTTCTTTATAGAGGATGGCTTGTTTGCTGTATAATTTCAACACAGCCTGCCATTCTATGTCCACAAAATAAACATTTTGCTTTATGTCAAACCGGCCGGCTGTCTTTTTATCTACCTGTCCAATGCGGGCCACGGCCTCCTTTTTAAAGAAATAGGTTTCCTGGGTAGCTAATCCGGGTGTCTCTGCCGGTTGTTGGGTAAGTTCCCGGAGTCCGCAAAGGGCCAGCAAAGCTTCGGTAACCCCTTTGGCATAATAAAAATCCAGTTCGGCCGCCTTCTGATGCCAACTATCTGCTCCGGCTTTGCCCGTCAGGTAAAGGCAGAGGTGTTCTCTTTCATCGTAGGGTGTAAGCCCTTTCTCCTGGGTGGCGTGCCTATATGTTTTACCATATTCAAATAGCCTCAGGTTGGATTGTTGCCGGTTGAGGTTATAGGCCAATGCTTCCAACCCGGTTTCCAACATGGAAGGCCGGAGTACGTCCAGCTCCGCACTCAGGTTATTGAGCAGGCGTACCTTCTGGGTTTCATCGTATGCTTCGAAAAAGAGGCTGTTGGAGATGGAGTTGGTCATGATTTCATGAAAACCCAATCCCACCAGATAGGAAGCCAGCTTTTCCTTGAGGGCATAAGCTGATTTGTTGGCTTCTATGGATGGGGTAATATGGATATTGGTAGGGATTTCCACGTTATCCAATCCGTCTATACGCATCACTTCTTCCACCAGGTCAGCCGGCAGGGAAATATCCGGTTTACTGTAGGGGACAGCCACGCAAATGTCGTCCACACTTTCCTGAAGGGTAACGAAGCCCAGGGCCTCCAGTATATGACGGACTGTACTGGGTTGATAGTTTTTTCCACTGAGCTTAGTCAGATAGGCAAAGGTGAGGGTGACTTCTTTTTTAGATTCCGGATGGGGGTATAGGTCTATTAAATCAGAAGAGATGCTACCACCTGCCGTTTCTTTGATCAGCAAAGCCGCTCTTTCCAATACCTGGGCAGTTCCGGAAATGTCTACCCCTTTTTCAAAACGTACAGCAGCATCGGTTCTCAACCCATGGCGTACGGATGTTTTACGTATGCTGGTGGGTTCAAACCAGGCGCTTTCCAGGAAAATGTCTTTGGTCTGATCGCTTACGCCACTATCCTGACCGCCAAATACGCCGGCAATACACATGCCTTTGTCGGCATCGCAGATCATTAGGTCATCAGCGCTGAGTTTTCTTTCCTTTCCATCCAAGGTGAGGAAGGGCGTTCCTTCGGCCAGGTTCTTCACGATAACCTGCTTGCCTCCGATTTTTTCAGCATCAAAGGCATGCAGGGGTTGACCCGTTTCGTGGAGAATATAATTGGTAATATCTACAATGTTATTGATGGGTCTGACGCCTATGGCCTTGAGCCTTGCCTGCATCCATCTGGGAGACTCAGCAATGCTAACGCCGCTCAGGCTGATGCCGGCATAACGCCCGCAAGCCTGGGTGTTTTCAATTTGTACGCTGATGGGCAGGTTGTGATTGTCTGGCTTTACTGTTTTAGTAAATGGGGACTTTACCGTGAAGGGTTGTCCCTCGTGATGCGTTAACCAGGCGCAAACGTCCCTGGCCACCCCCAAATGGCTCATGGCGTCCATACGGTTGGGGGTAAGGCCTATTTCATAAATCCAATCGGTGTAAGGCTGAAAAATATCTGCTACGGGCGTACCTGTTTTAATATCGGCCGGCAGGATCAGGATACCTGCGTGGCTGGACCCTAATCCAATTTCATCTTCTGCACAAATCATCCCGTGGCTTTCTTCACCGCGTATTTTGGCCACTTTCATGGTAAGGGGGTCACCCTGACTGGGGTGAATAGTCGTGCCCACAGTAGCCACGATTACCTTTTGGCCTTTGGCTACGTTGGGGGCGCCGCATACGATCTTCAAAGGATGACCATTTCCCACGTCTACCTGGGTCAGCCTCAACTTATCTGCATTGGGGTGGGGGATAGCGTCCAGTACTTCTCCAACCACCAAACCTTTTAAGCTGCCGGGGACTTCCTCATAAAAGTGGAGTGTCTCTACTTCTAATCCAATAGAAGTGAGTATTTTGGAAAGCTTTTCCGGATCCAATGTCAAGGGTAGGTAGTCGTTCAGCCAGTGGTATGAGATCGTCATAGTGTATAAAAAATGAAAAAGTCAGGCAGCAAAGATAACGTTAATTACAGCGGATTGATTTTAACTTGCGCCCTTTCCTATAGTCAATTAACAGCATTATTATCTATTATCTATCTATCTATTATTTATGAAAAGAATGTATACCCTCGGGTGTGTAGCCCTGACCTTGTTGGTGGTTGCCTGCGGACCTACGCATGTCGTAGTGCAATCAGATGTTCCTCCCCCTCCTCCTCCCCCGCCGCCTGTGCAGCAAGCCCCTCCTCCGGCCATTACCTATCAGACCTTTTATGACGCCCTGAGCCCATACGGACAATGGGTAGACTATCCTGGCACGGGCTATGTATGGGTGCCCAATATGGGACCCGATTTCAAACCCTATAGTTCCGGAGGCCATTGGGTTTATTCCGATGAAGGTTGGACCTGGGCTTCCGATTACCCCTGGGGCTGGGCGCCCTTCCACTACGGCCGATGGTTCTTTGACGATAATTACGGATGGTGCTGGGTGCCGGGTTACCAGTGGGCTCCGGCCTGGGTATCCTGGAGAAGTAATCAGGGTTATTATGGCTGGGCCCCCCTGTCTCCTACGGTGGGCGTTAGTGTGACGATTGCAGCTTACAATCCTCCCCCTCACGTATGGTGTTTCGTTCCTGCCCAGTATGTGGCTAGTCCTCACGTGAATAATTATTATGTCAACGAGACCCAGAATGTTACCATCATCCAAAAGACAACCATCATCAATAATTACACGACGGTCAATAATATTCATAACACGACTGTCAACAATACCACCATTAATAATACTACAGTTAACAACAATACCGTAAACAACAATACGGTGATTAATAACCGAAATGTCTTTGTTGCGGGCCCTCCAAAGGCAGAGGTGGAAGCCGTGACCCATACCCAGATCCATCCTGTTACCTTCAGGGAGTCTTCTACACCAGGTTCCGCCGGCGTTGCCGCCGGAGGTCAAATGGCGATTTACAGACCTGCCGTAAGCACGCCTCCAGCTTCGGCTTCTGGTTCTGTTCATACCCCCGCTCCTGCCAGGGTAGCCCCTTTTAAACAGGGCGCAACCCCTGCCCCCGAATCAGGAGCTACCAGGTCTGTGACCCCTGCCAATGAATCGGGTGCACCAAGACCTGTCACGCCTCCCAGAGAGAACCAACAGAATGGTTATCCCCAGAACCACCCTCCTGTGCCTAATGTTCAGCAATCCGGCCAGGTAAATGAAGGCGGCGTTAATAATACACAGGCCCAGCCTGGAGCAGGACGTACCAATCCAGCGCCCGTGGCGCCCAGACCTACTACCAATGTGGCGCCATCCAATGGACAGGGACAGCCCAATAACGGTCATACGACCAATGGGCAAAAGAGCCAAAACGGGCAGCCCCAGAATGGGCAGGCCGGACAGCCGAATAACGGTAATCATCCAGGTCAGGGTGGTCAGCCTAATGGTAACCCCAAACCTAAAAACAAGAAAAACAGCCATCCCCAGCAACAGGGGGCAACCCAAACTGGTCAAAACGGGCAACCGAAACCCAATAGCAATAATTAATCAGTAGGACTCCCAAACGGCGGCACAGCCGCCGTGCCCGATTGGCGAAGCCAACATCGAGGCCGATAAAAGTCAATTTTGCCCGAGATAAGGGCCATTATAAGATGTGGGATTGGTGATCCCTAACGGCGGCATAGCCGCCGAGCCCGAAGGGCCATAATTAGACGTAGGATGGGGATCCCTAACTTCCAGTAAAAGGGATCCCCCATCCTACAAAAGACGGAGACAAATCTCCCATAAATCAGGGAGGCGTCTCCGTCTTTTCACATGTGAACCTATCCTTATGCAGGTATTTATTTATGCACAGAACCTGTGTAAATCTTTGGGGAAAGCGCGGAAAAAATCTTTATTTTGGGGATAAATAGGGGGTTCTGTGTGCATAACAGCGAATAATGTGTGTATATCATGTGAGGTGCCTGTGCAATACTTTGCTTCGAATTATATTTTCTCATCGGCATTTTTGCCCCTACCTTCGACCTCCCCTGCTAAAGGACTTAACATTTTGGTAACATTGAACGCGTGGCAGGCAAAGGCAAACCCCAGCTATTATTTGGAAATGATCACCCCTTAAAATTGTATGTCGACCGATGGATCTCACTAACCTAAATAAGGATCGGAAGCCCAGGAGGAAGGGCGCTATCGATCTAACGACGATGATGTATGGCAAGATTCCCCCTCAGGCAAAAGAATTGGAAGAAGCGGTTTTGGGGGCCATCATGCTGGAGAAAGGTGCTTTCGATGCGGTCATAGAGATCCTAAAGCCAGAATGTTTTTACGTAGACGCCCACCAACGCTTGTTCCAGGCGATGAAAGGGTTGGCCCAAAAAAGCATGCCTATAGACTTATTGACGGTTGTGGAAGAATTGAAGTTCCGTGAGGAACTGGAAATGGTGGGGGGGGCCTATTATGTAACCAAACTGACTAATTCCGTCGTATCGGCGGCAAACATAGAGGCCCATGCCCGTATCATCCTCCAAAAATTCATTCAAAGGGAATTAATCCGTATCAGCGGAGAAATTATTGGTGATGCCTATGAGGATTCAGCGGATGTATTTGACTTGCTGGATGACGCGGAGAGCAAATTGTTCGAAATCACAAATAATCACCTCCGTAAAAATTTTGATTCCATCGATACTGTCCTGGTGAAAACCATCCAGCGTATTGAGGATATGCGTAACCGTAAGGAAGACATCACGGGTGTTCCAAGTGGTTTCCCCAGTTTGGATAAGGTGACCTACGGATGGCAGAATACGGACTTGATTATCCTGGCTGCCCGTCCTGCGGTTGGTAAAACGGCCTTCGCATTGAACCTGGCCAGAACAGCCGCCCTTAACCCTACTAAGCCCACTCCCGTGGCATTCTTCAGTCTGGAAATGAGTGCCGGCCAGCTCGTACAACGTATTCTAAGCGCTGAGTCAGAAATCTGGCTGGAAAAAATATCAAGGGGTAAACTGGAAGAGCACGAAATGAAACAGCTCTACGCTAAAGGTATACAACGCCTGGCCAATGCGCCCATCTTCATTGATGACTCTGCTGCCTTGAACATCTTCGAATTAAGGGCCAAATGCCGCAGACTTAAAACCAAACACAATATCGGCATGATCCTCATCGACTACCTCCAGTTGATGAGTGGTGGTGGGGATGGCAAGAATATGAACAGGGAACAGGAAATCAGCCGTATTTCCAGGGACCTGAAAGGCTTGGCAAAAGAATTGAACATCCCGGTGATTGCCCTTTCTCAGTTAAGCCGTGAGGTAGAGAAGCGTAAGGATGGCAATAAGATGCCCCAGCTTTCTGACCTTCGTGAATCGGGAGCCATTGAGCAGGATGCGGACATGGTTATGTTTTTGTATCGTCCCGAGTATTATGATATTACTGCCAATGAGATGGGTGAGAGCAATAAAGGGGAAACCCACGTACGTATTGCCAAACACCGTAATGGTTCACTGGAAACCATCAAACTCAGGGCCCTCCTCCATATACAAAAGTTTGTCGAGGACGAATCCAATGACTTTGGACCCGGTCTGTCACCCGGCGGCGGAGGCGGTGGTGGTAATTGGAAGCCGGTGGGCGGAGACGCTTTGGGTGATGGCCCGGCAGGCGGCCCCAAACTCTATATCCAAAAGGGCTCCAAAATGAACGACATGCAGTTTGACGAAGGATTTGACGAGGAAGTACCCTTCTAAGCCTATGGCCTTACCGTATTTTTATGCCCCTGAATTGGGAAGTTCGGAAACCGGAATGGTTCTGGACGAAGCAACCAGCAAGCATTGTATTCAAGTGTTAAGAATGCGGGCAGGAGATGCATTGGCCCTGACCAATGGACGTGGCTGGCAGGCGGAGGCTAGGATCCTTTCCCCAGATAAAAAACACTGCCCTGTGCAGTTGACCAACCACAAGGAAATGCCCAGAACAGGCCCTTCCGTGACGTTAGGGATCTCCCCCTTAAAGAATACCAGCCGCTTTGAATGGTTCCTGGAAAAAGCCACAGAGATAGGAATAAACCGTATCCTCCCCCTGATGTGTGAAAGGACGGAAAAGGAGCAATTCCGACTGGACCGTTTAACCAATATATTGGTGTCGGCTATGCTTCAATCCATGCAAACCTGGTTGCCTGAATTGGGCATGCCCCAGCCTTTTGAAAAGGTGCTGCTTTCGGAAAGCGGCGCCGGTCCCCGGCACTTTATTGCTCATTGTATGGATGGGGACAAACAGGCTTTACGGGAATTATATGATCCCGTTTTGCCTTCTGTATTGCTCATTGGGCCTGAGGGAGACTTCACCCCTTCAGAGCTGGAAGCAGCCCTGAGCAGGCATTGGAAGCCCGTTAGTCTGGGAAATACCCGCCTGAGAACAGAAACGGCTGCGGTGGCAGGGGCCGTGCTGTTGAGGCTGGGATAATCCGTTCTTTAGTTTACCACCTTATCTGCGCAACTACTACTGGCAAAAGCTTCTGGCTTTGCCTTAAATGCAAAGCCCATACCCAGGATATAACCCATGGCCTCCCTGAGTGCTTCATTGCTTTTAAAGTGTGGATTGGTATTGATGTCTGCATGAACTTCCATGTCAACATCAAATTCATTGAAGAGGTCGCATAGTTCGTAGGCAATTTCTATGCTTTTGGCCACTTCGACCAACATCCTTTCGCGGATGGTAAACGTCTGTCTCGTTTTTTCGTTGTGGATGAACATAAATCCACCATGTCCTTCTCGGAGGAATACAATGACAGTAGCAAATTCCGTTTCAATACCCTTTACTTGTGAGTCTGTGCCGATGCAAACTTTCAAATGATAGCCTTTCGTTGTTTCCCGAATGATTGCGCTTCTGACTTCCTCTTTGATGGGCAGATGGATGAGTTCTCCATTGAATCTGCGCCATTTCATTTTTAATGAGTATTAATGGGTTTCCCCAATTTACGCAAAAAATGACAAAATCAGGCTCTGCAAAAGCCCTTAATGAAAAGGTAATGTGCATAGGTGCTTAATACTGACCAGTGCTCAATAGTACCAATGTACAAGCTTCCATGGGGCTTATTCCTTGGGCCGCGGCTCTGGAAGCCAGTTCTGGGTTCTCCGTGCCGGGGTTGAAAATGATCCTGGAGGGTTTTAAAGAAAGGATATAATCGTAATAATCCATTTGGTGGCTGGGATTGAGGTAGAGGGTTACTGTGTCAAAGTCCTTGTCGCTGGGTACTTCCGTATGGATTTCCACTCCGGCTACTATCCCTTCGTGTTTACCTAAAGCAACGACAGGTTGGCCATGCCTTACCAAGGATTGTACTGCCAGATAGCTATACCTGGATGGATTATCGGATGCGCCTATGACCAACGTCTTCTTTGACATAGGGCAAAGGTACGAAGGGCTCCAGGAATTATTTAGGTAACGTAAAGGTAAACTTCTGCCTTCTGAAGACTTTAACATGGTGGTCACCCTGATAGGCAGGTATCCAGGCGATGGACTTGCTTTTGTCCAGTAGCGTCAGCACCTCTTCATCCAGGGAAAATTCTACTGATTTTTCAATATCAGGATTCACCACTCTTCCCAATGTGTCAACCACAAATAAGGCTACCACGGTCCCCCCGACACTGAGTTTCATTGCCCGGTCAGGAAAGGTTGCATTCTTGTAGACGTGAGCAGCCCAGGCCTTGTCTCCTCCAGGGAAAGTGGCTTCCACTTCCTTGGGTTTGCCGCCGAACTTTGCCTTAGTTGCGGCATAGTCGAGGCTATCGTGTATATGTATACTGTCCAGTCCCCATTTGTAAACAAGTTGGTCCATGTTGTAATGATCCTTTTCAATGATCTTGATAGAGTCTTCGGAATATTGGTACCAGTCTCCATTTTTATGATTCTGGTAATAATTCCCCACGAATTCAACCTGACCACTACTATTGTACTGCCTGAAAGCCCCATCTTTTATGGTAAGATTGCCGTCCCTGTAAGTGGTGGATTTGATCCTGGGGCCGATGAAATTATATTCGATGCGGGTATAAGCTGTATCACTGTATTTTTTGACAACAACCAGGTATTGGGCTTCTTTGGGATCTTTGGTAATGCCATTGGGACCTACCATAGCCGAATTAACGATGGTTTGGCAGGGAGCTGCCATAGGGAGGATAAGCACTAAAAGGAGGAAACGCATAGCTGAACCGAAATTTAAATAGGATTAGTATTTGAATTTCGGACAAGGTAAGCCATCCTTTTCAAATTCCCCAGGATGAATGATGATAGCCAGGTAGCCTCCTCCATTGGGCAGCGATTTTTTTGATACCAACCAGCCCAGGTTATGCAATCCGATTAATACAGGGCCCAGTTTTGCAGCTCCACCCACCCAAAAGTGCCCCTGGTAGGTCACTTCAATGGGCAAGTAAGCGCCTATGTTGGACTTCTCCCAGCGAGGAGTGACGGTTAACAGATTCAATTCCTGTACAGTGGCATAGGAAGAATTGACGCCCGTAAAATTGAGGCTGAGTTCCCCGTTAACGGCCCAATATCCATCCAGCCGCTTATCGAAATTGATCAGCATCCTGGCTGGAGTGCTTATATAATAGTGCCCGTGCAGGCTGTAAAATTGTTGCACAAAGGACTTGATGGTATCGTTGAATTTCTGAATAGAGTTTACGTTCAATAAAGCATTGTTTAAACCAGTATCGGTCACTATTCCTTTTACACCTGAAATGTCCGCGCTTCCATTCCCATACAGGTAACGGTTTACACCGACGTCCACAATAGCAGCGCCCAACTTCCAATCATACTCATCGGTTGATCCTTTGGCTTCCCTGTCATAATCTTCTCCCGTCTTTTGTACATATTCTCCACCTATACTGAAAGAGCCGCCCAAGTTCCCTTCCTTGATGGAATGCTTTATCTTCTCTAAAAAGGATTCTCCCTTTTTGAAATTGTCCCAGTTGGAAGAATATCCGTATTGGGCAGATATATCGGTAACCCTGTATCCTCCTTCATAGGGAATGAAGGATCCACTATTTGCGTAAGTATAGGCGCCCGAAAGGGACCTGAATAGATTCAGGGTGATGCCTGCCTGTAACCTGGATCCATCGTCTTCAAAAATCACCCTGCTGTAAGTGCCATAGGCCTCCAGCCAACTGGACTCAACCCCATTTGCACCCAGCGGGGTATTGGGTAAGTTGATGGACATGAAATCAGTTAGATTAAAGGTGGTGTCCGTATAATTATAGGGGCTGCTTTTGATCCTTGCATAGGTGCGGATATTGGCGCCAAAGGCAATGGCGGAGCGCCTGCTCAGGGAAATGCGGGCATTGAGCAAGTGTAAGTCTGCCGACCAAAGCAGGTATCTGGAGAAGGTTCCGTTTCGGGTATTGTAAACCAGTGTATCTGGAATATGGATTAAGGAGGCGTTGGTAAAATTGAAGGCGTTGGTTATTGATTTGGATTCGACCCCGAATAGGGTAAGGTCCCAGGCATAAGGAGAATTGAGAATCGCGGCTGGGTTAAAATCATTACTGAGACTCCCCGAATAGGGAGACCCATGCAGCGCCTGGAAATTCTGGGCTTGGGACAGACCCAGCGCCAGACAACCCATTAAAGTCAAGAATAAGTACTTCTTCACTAGCGATAAGGTAAAAAGGATTATGATTAAAACGGATTCCCATGGGTAGATTGGATTATGTGTTTTGTGAATTTCGGAAAGGGTTGTAAGACTTTCAAAAACAACCTAGTTGTATAAGGGCTTCCAAACAGAGATTGTATCATTCTTCCAACGCGTAATCTGGCAGAAAATTGTGCGCTCCATAAATCCCTGTAGGAAGTTTCCATTGACTTTCGGTCCAAACTTCCCTCCAAAAAAGGAAGAATAACCTGCCCGGCTAGTAACCCGGAATGCAGCGCAATACTCATGCCGTTTCCACAAAGGGGTGAGATCATCCCGGCTGAATCTCCTGTCATCAAGACGTGTTCTTCTACCGGTAGTTTTCGTGAAAAGCTTATTTGGGCAATCGTTTGAGGCTTTTCCCATAAGAAATGGGCTTGCTGGAATATACCCCTTAGATAAGGGTTAGTGCTCAGGATGTTTTTTTCCAGGGCTGCGATATTATTTCCGGAAGCTGCCAGATTAGCTGCCGTTGTCAGGTAACAAAGACAGTGTTTGTCTCCATCGACTTCGGATAGTCCACAATAACCATAGGGAAAATTGTGCAAGGCGATTTGACCCTTGGGCTGGGGATAACGGATATGGTATTTAACCCCAACGTATAGGTTGGATTTTTTATGCCGCTTCCTCACAAAATCCCGCTCCATCTTTACGTCAAGGTTAGACCGTTTGCCAAAGCTTCCCACGACCACAGGTGCGCTGATTTGTTCCTGATCTGTCGAGAGGGTGAACCGATCATTATGGAAGGTAATATCCTGGATTTTACTGCCTGTCTTCAGGCGTACCCCAGCTTCAACCGCTTTTTGCGCAAGTAGCAGGTCCAGGGTATAGCGACTGATGCCAAATCCTCCGGGCGCTAGGGGATAGCTAAGGGTGTACCCATCCGGGGCAGAAACCAATAATTGATCGATACGGGGTAGCCCTTCTGTGGATATACCCAGGCTTTCCAGGTAGGGCCAGCTTTCCATACTGATGTATTCGCCGCAAACCCGGTGAAAGGGATATTCCTGTTTTTCAAAAAGGATTACCCGGACTCCTTTGCGGGCTAAAGAAATGGAAAGGCTAAGACCAGCCAACCCTCCTCCGATAATAACAACTTCATATGGGGAAGCGGGTAAACTCATTTGGTATGGATGATTTGCCAACGAAAAGCCCATTTCCACGCAATCCGGGAGGCAAGTAGCCCTGAATCCCTGAAGTAGTTTTCCCAATCCGTTCTATGAAAGGAGCGGGCTACAGACAAGGGCGCGTCGTTGCGGACGAGGTAGGACTTGGAAAAGGCTTTGGACAGCCACTTGATCGAATAATAAGCCAGGGGATGACGGTGCAGGTCGTTGATGAAAAAGCCCATTTTACTTTGGTCATTCATCCATTGTAACATGGGTGGTATTTCTTCATCAGGGAAGTGGTGACAAAAAAGAGAGGAGAATAGTATATCGGGTTTGATATGGAAATGCGCATCCTTGAAGTCCGCTCTTATCCACCGGGTCGGGTGATACCAGTTTTTTTCCTGGGCATAGCTGAGACAATCTGCTTTAAGGTCTATGCCGGTGAGTACCACATTAATTCCTTTGCTCCTGGCCCATTGATCGATGACTTGTAGGTTGCCTCCCCCTCCGCATCCCATCTCGCATATTTCTACAGGGTTATTGCCAGGCGTTTTTGGCATCAATCGTTCTATGGAATCCAGGGTAAGCTGGTGTCCGCCCAGGTATCGGTTAATAAAATCCAATTCTGCCAGATTTTGTCTCAGATCGGAAGGAGGGATGTTGGTTTCATCCAGTATTTCTTTTTGGAGACTTCTGCGTTGGAAATTCATTGATATGATAAGGGTTCAAACGATGGTGGAGATAAAGGTTTCCATGGTCAATCCAGGTCCAAATGCAGCGGCAAAGATACGTTGGGGGGAATTCCTTTCCTTTAAACCATCGCCAATGGATTTTAAAACAAACAGGAGGGTGGGGGAAGACATATTTCCGTATGCCTGCATGACGGAATAGCTGTGTTGCAAATCGGACGGCCCTAGCTCCATACTATGGGCTATGGTCTCTAATATGCGCTTTCCTCCGGGGTGGATACACCAATGGGTGATGTCTTTTCTCTCCAATCCGGAGGACGCTAATGCCCTGTCTACCAGGGTTGCGAAATTCGCTTCCAGTAATTCCGGTATGTATCCACTCAGCGTCATTTGGAATCCTGTCGAAGTGATGTTCCAGGCCATGTCTTTTTTTCCACCTGAGGACACTTCTGAATAAAATTGATCCAGCCTGAATCCGGGTCTGGGGTCGTTGTCGGCTGTAAGGAGTACGGCTGCCGCCCCATCGGAAAACAACATGCCGGAGGCAATATTGTCCTGGGTTAGTTCCCTTTGAAAATGCAGGGTGCATAGTTCAACACATACCACCAGCACTTTGGCCTGTGGGGTAGTCTTACAAATGGCATCCGCCCATTTCAGGCCATGTACAGCGGCGTAACAGCCCATGAAATTAACGGAACTCCTGTACAGGGAAGGGGATAAGTCCATGGCTTCCATGATCTGGAGGTCCAATCCTGGGGCGCTCATTCCGGTGCAGCTGACCGTGATCAAATGGGTTATTTCTTTGGGCTCAACGAGGCCGTTGATGCATTCCTCAATGGATTCCACCGCCAATTGGGGGGCAAAACGACCATACCATTCCATGCGTTTCTCAACGGAGGCGAAGGGTTCCAGATTTTCGGTGGGCGCATAAAACTGCCATTCAGATGTGCGGCAACTATAATCCGGAATATAAGAGTACCTGGTTTGTATACCGCTATGTCTATATAAGTGTCTGACCTTTCGGGCTTGTTCCGGAGTGGAGGCATAGATTCGGTTCATGAATTCCAGGACCTCCTCCTGGCTGTGCGCATAAGGGGGAACTTTTGTGCCTATGGAAATGATCTTACTCAAGGTGTTGAATGATTAATAGTGTTCCAAACGCGGCATTGGCCGCTGATGCTGCCAGCCAGTTCATGCGCATAGCGTGTGTGTGATCTGCTTTGGCCTCGTTTTTCCTTACCTGAATATACCAAGTGATAAAATAGATAATTACGGGTAGGAAATAGATTTGGATGCGCATGAGTAAGTTAAAGTGGTGAATGCCTGAAAAATAGAGGCCCATCACCCCAAAGCCCAGTGCATAAACCAGGCCACAGAATAGGAAGGTTCCCCTGTATCCAAGTACGTAACTGATGCTTTTTACCCCATCGGCTTTGTCGGAAAGGTGTTGATAAATCTGGGTCAGGGGATAGAATCCTCCGATCAGCAGGCTGCAAGCCAGCATAGGCAGTTTGGGTACGTTAACCGTCAAGGATTGACTGCATCCATGATAAGTGGCAAAAAACACCACCGCACCCTGGAAAATCACCACGGTCAGATAGCCCACCCAAGGAAATTTTTTCAGGCGTAACCCTCTATAACTGTAAGCTCTGCTGGCCAGGATATAAGCCAGGGTGCAAGCCGTAAAAAGGGGGCTGATCAGTAAGGAAAGTAAAATGGCCAGTATATCCATCGTCATGGTCACCTTGAATAGGGCAGGTGGGGGAGGGGGTGGGGATTTTAAGCCCCCTATGGGGCCTTTGTCCCTATCCATATAACTATTGTATCCGTTGGAAGCAGGATAAATCAATATATGCCAAATGAAAAAAATAAGGAGGGTACGGGGAACATTCCATTGCCCTATCTGGCTTACGGCAAATAGAAAGACGGGTAGCAGAAAAAAAGAAAAGGGAATCCTGAGTAAAAGCAATGTCTTCCGGAACATGACTCAATGTAATATAAAAACAGCAAAGGGCTGATCTGAGGCCGGCCCTTACTTAGGGAGTAACACGGTGTCGGTGACGTATATCACGCCATTTTTTTGCCAGACATCACTGGTGGTAATGGTAGATTTATTACCGCTTTCATCCCAGATAAGGATATGGTCACCTTCCTGGGTGACGTAAATATTGGTTCCTTCCATCGTTTTGAGGGTGGCTTTTCCCTTTGATTTTTTAATCATTTTGAGCAGGGCCTTCGTGCCGATTTTGCCTGCCACCACATGGTAGGATAATACTTTTATGGCCTGGGCCTGGTTTTCCGGCTTTAACCAATCATCGGTAGTATCTGGGGGTAATTTATCGAAGGCTTCATTGGTGGGTGCAAAGACGGTGAATGGGCCTGCACCTTTAAGGGTACCTACCCAACCAGCAGCTCTGATAGTCGCTACCAGGGCAGTATGATCTTTGGAATGAAGCAAGTTGTCTACAATATCCTTGAGGGGATCCATGGGCGCCCCACCAACTATGATTACGGCAGGTGTTGTTTGGGCAAATGTGGAATGTACCGTTAACAAGCATACTACGCCCAAAACCAGGATGCGCCATGATTTACTCATAAAGGTGCTTTACACTAGCAAGTGCTTAAAGATACGTTCATAATTGACCTTTCGGTTTGCCCCTAATGAAAAATGGGACCAGGTGGTCCCATTTCTTGCCAATATTCTTTGAAAGATACACACGTGTAATAAGGGCTTAGGCCAACATGACAACGGGATTTTCTATCAGTTTTTTGAGTGTTTGAAGGAAGGAGGCACCCACAGCTCCATCTACGCTGCGGTGGTCACAGCTCAGGGTAAGCTTCAATACATTGGTTACCCCAAATCCGGTTGCCGTCTTTACGACCTCTTCTTTAATCTTACCTACGGCCAGGATGCAGCTTTCAGGAGGGTTAATGATGGCTGTAAATTCGTCGATGTCCAACATGCCCAGGTTAGAAACCGTAAAGGTGCTACCTGTAAAGTCAATAGGTTGGAGTTTCTTGTTCTTTGCCTTGTCGTAAAGTCCCTTAGCTTCCGCGGCAATTTGGCTCAGAGACTTCTGGTCTGCAAAACGAATGACTGGAACGATCAGTCCTTCATCAACGGCTACTGCACTACCTATATGAATATGGTGGTATTGACGGATGGTATCGCCCAACCAAGAGGCATTCACCGCAGGATGTTGGCGCAAGGCCATGGCTACAGCCTTGATTATCAAATCGTTGAAGCTGATTTTCACAGGGCTCACTTCGTTGAGCGCTTTCCTGGCTACCATGGCGTTGTCCATATTTACTTCCGACTTCAGATAGAAGTGGGGGGCCGTAAACATGCTTTCGCTCAAACGACGTGCGATGGTTTTGCGCATGGAGGACAGGGCTATATCGGTATAACCTTCTGTGCCTGGAGTGGGGGTAAAGGCAGCAGCTACAGGTACTTTGGCGCTTTCAGAAGCCGCAGGGGCCTTCGCTGAGGGAACAAATTGGTCTACATCCCTTTTAATGATCCTTCCACCATCTCCGGATCCGGAAACCTCAGAAAGGTTGATGCCCTTATCCTCAGCTACTTTTTTGGCGAGGGGAGAAGCTTTCACGCGTCCGTTTTCTGTGGCATTGCTCGAAACCGGGGTAACCGCCGCCGTTTGGGCGGCTGGGGCCGGTGCAGCAGGAGCAGCAGCGGGGGTTGAGGCCGCTGGCGTTGCTACAGATGAAGTTGCGGCAGGGCCGGCATTCAGGGAGGCCACCAGACCGCTTACATCCGTACCGGCTTTACCTACAATGGCAATGATGCCATTGACCTTGGCGGCTTGGCCTTCTGGTACCCCAATATATAACAAGGTCCCGTTGGCATAACCAACGACTTCCATGGTTGCTTTATCGGTTTCTACATCCGCCAGTACATCATCGCTCTTTACTGCATCACCTACCTTTTTATTCCAGGCTACAATTTTGCCTTCTGTCATGGTATCGCTGAGCAAAGGCATCCGGATCACCGTAACGCCTAATTGTTCTGGCGTAACAGTGGGCGCAGATACAGCGGCGGCGGGAGCAGCAGGGGCTGGCGCAGGCGCCTGGGCAGGGGTTGCAGCCTGAGCAGGCTGACTACCGCCCAAAGCTGCGGAAAAGTCTTCTCCGGCCTTACCAACGATGGCGATGATATCATTCACCTTAGCGGCCTGACCTTCGGGAACGCCAATATACAACAGCGTACCATTGGCATATCCCACTACTTCCATAGTAGCCTTATCCGTTTCTACTTCAGCCAGTACGTCGTCACTTTTTACCGTATCACCCACCTTCTTATTCCATTGAACGATCTTACCTTCTGTCATGGTATCGCTCAGAAGGGGCATGCGTATCACTTCTGCCATAAAGTCTACTTGTAGAGTATTAAAATGTGGCGTGAAATTAAATCAAAATCAATTATCTGCCTCAGATTATCGGTACAAAAATCCGCTTTAGTAGTCCAGATCCAGCTTCAGACGGTCTTTCAGCTCTTTGACCAATGGGAATTGCGTACTCATTTTTTCAAACAGCTC
>CAJCIQ010000054.1 GCA_903970475.1 Beijerinckiaceae bacterium | reverse complement strand
CTGCCATAAGTACAATTCGCTGAATATTAATACTATATGTTACTATCTTCGGCCGAAAGCACCTCAAATGGCTAAAGACGTAAGGTACAAGGCTGTTGAAAAACTGATTGTAACCGGTGTAATCGTCAGTTTAGATGACCTATTTAATTATATCCCTAAATCAGTGGTTGCAGTAGATTTAAAGTTGAACTATAGAACCCTGGTGGGGAAAATTTCCTATCCCTATCGATTTACCATTGGAGAAATCATTCATCTCGCCCATTTAATTGAAGTAAGTGAGGAGGCCATTTTCAAAATAGTTTCCTCCGATATTTTCAGAAAAAAGCCAAAACATTAGGGATCAATCAGGTGTCTGATTCTCCAAAATAATCCTAAAATATTGCTACTTTTTGCTAAATTTTTTAGTATTTTTACTCCCCACACCATGAAGGATAAAAGATACAAGGCGGTCCAAAAGCTAATAGAATCAGGGGAAATTGTCGATTTCGACGACGTATTCCAATACATCCCTCGTTCCATTGTTGCTGAAGATATGGGATTCAACTACCGAACCCTGGTAGGTAAGATTTCCTCCCCGCTCCGGTTCACTGCCGGAGAAATCGTCCAATTGGCTAACCTGATTGAAATTGACGCAGGGGTATTGTTCAACGCCATATCCAAAGAGATTTGCAAGAAGCCTCCAGTCAGGCAATAGCATAAACCAGGCAAAAGCACCACGCTGTTATTAACGCCGGGCGTCCCCCTATGGCAAGACCCATAATTTTTCCCGGGCCGTTCCAAAATTACCCAAATGAAAAATCGCCAGATGCGTTGCCTTGAATGAAAACCCAGGAAAGGGTTGGCTTTTTAACCCAGCCAAATAATCCATGGGCGCCAGTCCTAATGTAATATGAGGGAGAAATTTATCACCACTGGCTTTGGTAATAAATCCTTCTACAAAATCAATGGTAAACTGGTTAATCAATTCTCCTGTATCCTTTACAAATGCAGCAGCAGTTCCTCCCTTTACGGAATAGGGCTGAACAGCGGCTATGACTTTAGCTTGCAGGGACTTTAGTTCCTCAGTGGGATCTATTTCCAGCAATAACAACCCCTGAGCTCCTGAAGGAGCTGGGTAAAAACTGGTAGCCTTCAACAATAGTTTCGTTATATCCTGCCCCATCAGTACCTTTTGAATGGCCGTCTCCACAGCGGGTAGATCCGCCACCCTTACATACCGTTGCAATAAGGTGATATGGGGGTTATGTTTTGCATCCAGGGCATAGCCTTGTGGATATTGTTCCCTTAGCTTGGTATTAATGTTTGTGGAAAATTGGTTAGCCTGATCATCGGGTAATAACAATACATCAATAGCGATGACCTCTTCGGATTTAGCCGTCTGGGTTTGCGCCTGAACCTTCCATCCCAGCAAAAGGGATAGGCCCAATAAGTACAATCCTGTTTTCATAAGTTGTAAAGGTAGATCTCTGCGTTGATAAAACAACTCAGGAACCCTGAACGTAATTTACATTGAAAGTGCCGTTGGAAATAACAATGCTGTCTGGAACGGCCGAACTTTGATTATAGAGTACCCCGGAAAAAGTGCCGGTGAGAATGAGGGCTGTCTTATTCCACCAGGTGATTTCAATGGTGCCATGACCCACCGTTGCGTTGGCCACAAAGGTTCCGAAATTACCCACAGTCCAATTATCCACGTATTGAATGGACGCCCCTGTACTCAAATCAAAGGACTTATTCAATACAAAACCACTAGCCGGCCAATTCACCTGAATCGAGATATGAGGGTCAACATCGGCACCAACATTCACCGTTCCTTCTACAGGCTTATATAGCCCCGTTTGATTAATGGTGGAATAGGCCGTATCGTTGACCGAAAAATTAATGTAAAAATTAGAATAAGGGCTGTTCAGATTGGTTTTTTCGCAACTAACCCCTACAATGGAGGCCAGGACCATCAGCGGCAGGATGGTGCTCAGGTAAGAAGTTCTCATGTCAACTATTTAGAATAAGGTCAATGTACAAAAATTAAGCAAGAATTCCATACTATAAAAACCCCTTTGGTCCTAAGCCTACCTTCATCTGCTCGCACATTTTCTCAGCCGTTCTCTTGGCATCGCTTAAGGCCAGGAGGTTGACCACCCGTTGAAGGCTACAGGCTTTGGAATGGTTGTACCGGATGCTTCCTATGCTGTTTATTTTGGTAGCCATTAACCCTTCCATGAAAGGCTCAATCTGCTTGAGATCCCGGAGTCTAAGTTGCAAATTCCGCTGGGCGCTGACACATGACTCACCTTAATATCATCTTCCATGGGAACAAATTTCCGGCAAACAGCCAATATCTGGTCGATGTCCGCCTGTGTTTGACCTACAGCGTCATTCATAGCTGGTCTTACATGATAAGCTTTAAGGGAAAACGCTACCATATCCGGCACGACCTTCATGGTCGCCTGACCGGTAACCTGGATCTGTGGATTAGGAACGTGTTGGCATGCGGACAGCACAAGCAGTGCAGGACCTGCCCAGAAAAAAGATTTCAAAAATGCAGGTTTTTTTTGGGCAGCGAAGGGGCAGCGGGGGCGAGAAGAAGGGGGCAAAGGCTGCCCCCTTTTCATAAAGTACGGAATAAATAAAGAATAATCAGCGCCTTAACTAACTATGATGATATCAGCTATTCAAACTGACGGGCATATTAAAAATGTAAATGATGTCTATTTAAAAAATGGTTTGGAAAACCCACTATATTGGTAGGATGACGATTGCCGGAAAAAATCCTACCTGAAACTGTCGGATTAGGTTACAAATTCCAGATACCTCCATTGATAAGGCTATAGGTAAATACTTCACATTCTGAAGTAAACTATTACAATATAGAATATTTTTTCCTTCTATACAAAATAGGTTTTGATTATAATATGCAACAGTCTGTATATTAATAAGGTATGACTTTAATTTCGAAGCAATTCGATCTAAAATGGCAAAAGAGGCGCGCTTTGAAGCGGCAAAAGCATACATAGAATCCGGGAAGATGCACACCTTTAGGGCAATTTTTGATATTATACCCAAGTACATTATGGCCGAAGCCATGGGCATGAATTACCAAACCTTCCAAAAGAAAGTCGGCGACCTGAGAAGGTTTACCATGGGGGATATCCAAGACATTGGTATTATCCTGGATACCTCTCCCCACACGCTATTCCATCTCTTAGACGCCGAAATCCCCAAACGCAAAACAAGAAAAGGCTCCTAGTCCCTTTTACTGTGCAGATACAGGTTCCTCAGGGACGTAAGGTGCAGAACAATACCCAGAGGAGGTCCCAGAAACAGAGGTACGAGCACCATAGGATAAACGGTGATTCCCTGACCCCCAAAAGTTCCGGCTGATACAGGCGCCATGATCAGGTCAACCATGCCTAATACATTCCATACAATAGCCGCAGCCAGATACCCCTTACCCTTCAGGCTCACCCATTTCCCAACAAGCATGGAACTCAATCCGATGAACATATCCCCTCCCCCCGTATACAAGGCGAAGCCTCTGGATAAATATTGGTCATGAAAGTAGAGGTACAGCAAAAATATGCCCACTACCCTATAGACCTGAACATGGATCAACCAGGAAGCAGGCATTTTTATCAATAAGCGGTTTAAGGGTTTGGAAAAAAACAGGATCAAAATACCACCTACAAGCGGTAAGGCCATTTGCAGTATGCCTGCCAGGGTAAATTGCGTTCCAACAGTCAGGCCAATGAAATAGCCGGTAAGGTTTGCAGAAATAAACCAGGTGACTAATACCAGGGGCGTTATCCATGTCCAGTTGGTGGAGATGGAGGAGCCAGCGAGGGACAATCTTTTGACAAAGACACTCAGGAAAAAGATGACGGTACCGGAAACCCCGAAGACCTGAATAATACTCAGTGCAGATGATAAGGGAGACATATGTTTTTGCCTGCAAATTGGCGCGCAGCCTAACACAAACAGCATTTTCAGGCCACCCTTCCCATGAGTGGTCGGCTATAGGGAATGAATCGCAGTTCGCTAGGATAGCCACCTTCTTTATTGCGGTCCGTTCCCTTCCAACCATTGACGAAAGGCGTCTCTTTTATACCGGCTGACCACAACCGTCATGACCTGACTGGAAGCGTCCGCTTTAGCCACATGCGGAGCATCCGGTTTCGTTCCATGCGGACCATCCGGTTTCGTTCCATGCGGAGCGTCAGCTTTCGCCGCATTAGCAGCGAGAGGTATCTTGAGGTTGACGGTCAGTTGTCCGTTCTGACCGTTTTGGATCGAGTCAATGCTGGTTCTGTGTGCAATGACCTGCCGGTTGAGGTGGAAAAAAACAAGCGCTGGAAGTTTATCGGTGATCTCTGAGAAAGAAGCGTAGTTAGTGGTAAACTGTACACCATCTGTTCGGACAAGGGTTACGGCCCCTCCGGAAAAATGCCACCAACTAATCGAGTCAGGTTCCATCATGAGTGTCTGGTTCCCCATAGCGCCGGCCAGGGTTCCCGTTTGGCCACCAAGGGCTTCCCGGTGAAGGTCCAGTGTGCCGACGCCAATTTCTGACCCAGTCGTAGGTGTCAAGATCTGGGAGGTCCTTTTATTTAGCCCGAATTGGTCTTTATACTTGATCAGTTTGAGGAGATATCCAATAATGTGGATCCCGTTGAAGGCAATGGAAATGCTGAAGGCGACAAATCCGTAAAACGCAAAATCCTTAAGACTAAGGTGCTCCTGCCATATCTGAGCCCTTACCAGATGTATCAAACTAAATAAAACGAGCGTAACCGCAAAACTACCAACACACTGCCAGAAAAGCCTTTTTCCCATTTCCTGATAGAACGGTAACCTTTTGTCCAAATACTGGTATACGTATTTATTGGCCTCCATGATGCTGAAGATGGCCACGATCAGCGTTAGAAAGTCCTTCCAAGGAAATTGATAGCCTGGTGAAAAAGGTAAAGGGCCTTTCATGATAATATTAGATATCATTAAGGCTATGAACAGCAAGAGGGGCCCTGCTAATATCCGGGGCAGCTTAGGAGGTTGAAAGGCGGAAGGCTGCATGGGAAGGGGAATTTTATTACTTTGAAGATACAAAGATACCATATGCTTCGCAACTACATCACCATCGCCTTGAGGTCGCTAAGGAACAACAAGGTATTCTCCTTGATTAACGTACTTGGGCTGGCCATCGGACTGGCTTGCTGCATATTGATTTCTCTGTATGTATATGATGAACTTCATTACGATACATATCCCCAAAATGCTGGTCAGATATATAGGGTAGGAATCCATTTGTTGGCCAATAATGGCGTAGCCACTTATCCTAGTGTGGATGAGGAAGTAGGTCGGGGAATAAGCAGTTCTATTGCTGGGGTAACAAACTATACCCGGATCCTGCAAGCCTATCCCGCTTTCCTGAGCTTCAGCGATAAACAATTCAAAGAGGAAAAACTAGGATTCACAGATTCCAATTTCTTTTCCTTTTTCTCCATTCCGCTCCTGGAAGGAAATCAAGCCACCGCACTGATCGAACCCAACAGCATTGTACTTACCCAGGGTGTGGCCTGGAAATATTTTGGGAACCAGGAGGCAGTAGGCAAATTTATCAAGGATGGGGATTGGCTGCTCAAGGTAACCGGCATCATGAGGGATATACCGGACAATGCGCATTTTCATTTTGATGCCATGATCAGCCTGTCTACCCTGCGTACCCTTCGTCATACCTGGAGCAATGTAAATTACTTCACGTATCTGCTTTTAGACAAGAAGGCTGATCCCAAACAGGTAGAGAACCAGTTTCCCGGACTGGTCGCCAAATACGTCGTGCCCGAAATCGCTAATGACATGGGGATCAGTATGGCAGAGGCCAGCAAGTCTATCAACACCTTCCGTTTTTTCCTGGAACCCTTAAGGAGCATACACTTACACGCCGACAGCAAATATGAACTGGAACCTGGAGGAGATTTGCAATATGTATATATATTCAGTGCCCTGGCTGTTTTTATTCTCTTGCTGGCCTGTGTCAATTTCACCAACCTGAGCACGGCCATTTCATTCAGGCGTCAAAGGGAGGTGGGTATACGAAAAGTATTGGGATCGCTCAAAAGCCAGTTGATCAGCCAGTTCCTGGTGGAATCCATTCTAATATCCTTATTTGCCCTTTTACTGGCCATTGGGTTGGTAGCAGTGCTCATACCCTACTTCAATCAATTATCCGGAAAGCATTTCACTTACACGGACTTGTTCCATGTACAAACGCTGGTCATCCTTCTGTTATTGGGCCTGGCTACGGGCCTATGCGCCGGGGGCTATCCTGCTTTTTTCCTGAGCTCATTCAACGTCATAAAGGTATTAAAGGGCGCTATCTCCCCTTCAAAAGCAAAAGGAGATATACCCCTACGTAGCGGGCTAGTCGTATTTCAGTTCTTTGTCTCCACCTCCCTGATCATAGCTACGCTTATCGTTTACCGTCAACTGCATTATATGCAGGCCCGGAAGCTCGGGTTTGATAACAACCAGGTGGTCTATGTGAAGGATACTTATCTGTTAGGCTCAAGGGTTAACCAGCAGGCCTTTGCAGATCAGTTAAAACGGGATAGCCGGGTACTTGACGTAAGCATAGGTAGTGATCTTCCTGGGGATGGCATCAACAGCGGCACCCAGATATTTCCAAAGGAAAAACAAAGCAAGGGAAATGACGCAGACGTTCCTTCTTATGTCTTCCATATTGATTATAACTACATCCATACCCTGGGCATGAAAATCATTCAGGGCAGAAATTTTTCCAAGGACTTTCCTTCTGATTCCAGTGGGGTCATCATCAATCAAGCAGCCGTGAAGGACCTGGGTTGGTCGCAGGCAGATCCTATAGGTAAGATCATCGTCAGGTCCGGTCAACAGGCGTTCAAAGTCATTGGGGTAGTCGCTGATTTTAATTATCTATCCCTTAAAAATAAGATTGCGCCCCTCATATTATTACTCCCCTCCTACCCGGCCACAGGCCTCATCATCAAAGTCAATGCCCCTTCCATGGAAGGATTTTTAAGGGACCTGGAACGGCATTGGAAGGCCTATAATCCCGGTGCTCCCTTCTCTTATGATTTCCTGGATCAGTCTTTTGCCAAATTATATAACGGAGAGCGCAGGACGGCCCAACTATTCAGCCTGTTTGCCATCCTGTCCATTCTCATAGCCTGCCTGGGCTTATTCGGCTTGGCGGCCTTTACCACGGAGCAAAGAGCCAAAGAGATTGGCATCCGAAAAGTACTGGGGGCTTCCGTCCAACAGGTGGTCCTGTTATTAACCAAAGCGTTTTTCTTACCCATAGGCATAGCCTTTGTCCTGGCGGTACCCTTTACTTGGTGGATCATGCAAATCTGGCTCCAGGACTTCGCGTACAGGGAACCGGTTGCTCTTTGGGTATTCCTGGCAGCAGGCAGTATCACCTTACTCATTGCCTTAATGACGGTGAGTTCCAGGGCTATCAAGGCTTCCTTACGCAATCCTATAAAGTCCCTAAGGAGTGAGTGAGGTCGTTACTTGGAGCCTGGCAGTCCATTTATGCTGAGGACTTTTTGTATCAACCGAACACAAAAATTGTCCGGTTTCGTTACAACCGCACTCGGCGCGCTGAATGAGGCGGTCTTCCGAAGTCCTTTATACGCATGACTCTGCGAGTTTAAGGCTGGCCTGGCATGGGTTTGGAGGTAAAATCAGTAACCAACCCCCTTAAGATGTTCCGGAACTTCCTTCAGATTGCCTGGCGCCAGTTGCAGAAACGCAAGTTTTATTCCCTGATCAACGTTACGGGCCTTGCCATCGGCATGGCTTGTTGCTTGGTGATCACCTTATATGTAAAGCACGAGCTTTCTTACGATCGATACAATGTCAATCGGGACAGGATTTACCGGGTAACCCAAACCTTCCGCTCTGTCCCACAGGGTCAGCAACCAACGCCTCCGGCGCCCCAGGATTTCCAGGTATGGGGAAACGCGCCCGTAGGACCGGCCTTACAATCAGATTTTCCTCAGATAGAAAAAGTCGTTCGGTTCATGAGTCCCTCCAGTTGGCTCATGCAGGTGGGTGATAAACGCATCCAGCAGGATAACATGACTTTTATGGACTCCTCGGCTTTTGATGTATTCAGCTGGAAGATGATCTATGGGGATGCACATACCGCACTGGTGTCACCCAACAGTATGGTACTTACCCAATCAGTAGCTCAGAAATTGTTTGGCAATGTTAATCCGGTAGGAAAAGCCATTCATATTAATAACCAGCTGGATTGGACCGTCACTGGCGTCATGGAGGATATGCCTTCCAATTCCCAGTTCAATTTCACGGGCTTTATTTCCATGGCTACCATCAGGAATTTCAGAAAAGACATCTTCGACGAATGGGATTATGTCGATTTCTACACCTACATCCTGCTGAAGCCAGGAACTGATATACATACGCTCCAGGCTCAAGCCTCCGCCTTTGTGAAGCGGCATAATGGCCAGGACCCGGGATATGTCATTTCTTATGAGAAAATGACGGATGCCTATCTGCATTCCGTTGCGTCCAGGCAACCTGGGCCAACGGGCAGTCTACTCAATGTATACCTGTTCATGTGCATAGGCCTATTCATTTTATTGATTGCCTGCATCAATTTTATGAACCTTTCTACCGCCCGTTCCCTGGAAAGGGCTAAGGAAGTAGGCGTACGAAAAGTATTAGGTGTGACGCCGGCCACACTCATGGGGCAATTCCTGTTTGAATCCATACTGCTGACCTTAACAGCCATGGTCATAGCTGTCATACTTGCGCGTTATGGCATTGGCATGATCGCTAAATTATCGGGAAAAGATTTTGTAGACATCTCATTCTTTACGCCTTTGCGTGTGTTGATGATGTTTGGATTTGCCTTGGTGGTAGGATTGGTGGCCGGCATATACCCTGCCTGGTTCATATCTGGATTCAAACCCATTTCTGTACTGAAGGGTAAATTCAAGCCCTCCGGCGGTGGCGTATCCTTACGCAAAGCCCTGGTCGTTTTTCAATTCTCCATGTCCATAGCCCTCATTGCAGCCACGGCTATTGTATATACCCAAATGCGCTTTGTCAGTCATAAGGACCTGGGATTCAAAAAAGATCAAATGCTGGTGATCAACTTTGAAGGTGACGACAAAGTGGAACAGCAGATTAATAGCATCAAATCTGCCATAGCTGCCGATCCTGGAGTAACCTCCGTAGCTGCATCCAGGGCAGTGCCTGGAGAGTTCCTGCCCAATGCCGGCACTTCTATCCAGGGACCCGATGGTCAAATGGTCGATAAGCTTCCCTTCATTTACGAAATTGACTTTGACTTCATACCTACCTATCATATGGAGATGGCAGCCGGGAGGAACTACAACCGCGCTTTTATCACCGATAGTGCCCAGTCCATGATCATCAATGAGGCTGCCGCAAAAGCCTGGGGATATGCAAAACCCGCCGATGCGATAGGGAAGAAGTTCAGCCAGTGGGGAAGAACAGGTACCATCATCGGGGTAGTGAAAGATTTCAATTTCCGATCCCTGCATCAGCAAGTAGAACCTTTGACCTTGCGATATGGCTACCAGAATGTACTGAACTTTATCTCTGTCACCATCAAAGGAGACAATATCCCTGCTACCATTGCTGCGATTAAATCAACCTGGGATAAAGTAGCCCCTCAGACTATTTTCGAATATCATTTTCTGGATGAATCCTTCGGGGCACAATACCAAGCGGATCAGGATTTCGGAAACCTCTTTA
Source organism: Beijerinckiaceae bacterium (assembly GCA_903970475.1). Lineage (GTDB taxonomy): Bacteria > Bacteroidota > Bacteroidia > Chitinophagales > Chitinophagaceae > Dinghuibacter. The sequence continues at coordinate 17,811 of CAJCIQ010000054.1, read as the reverse complement.
CGTTGTTTGCGCTTTTGGCTATTGGGATTGCCTGCCTGGGATTATTTGGTCTGTCTACCTTTATGGCTCAACAAAGGGTCAGGGAAATCGGCATACGCAAAGTACTGGGCTCTTCGGAAGCGGCCATTGTCCTACTCTTATCTAAAGACTTCCTGAAGCTGGTGATGCTGGCTGCGGCCTTAGCTATTCCGCTTTGCTGGTGGGCGATGAATCAATGGTTACAAGGTTTTGCCTACCGCATTACCATTGGTCCGGTTGTTTTCTTAGAAGCAGGGGTGATTTCCCTGGGGGTGGCTATGCTGACCATTGGCTGGCAGTCCCTGAAGGCGGCTATGGCTAACCCGATAACGTCTTTGAGGAATGAGTAGGGCGCGCGCTGCCGGCTGTTTCGCCCCTAAGCCACATTCAAGGAACCATGAGGCAAGGAGGGATCCAGATCTGTCCTCGTCATAACGGGTGTAGATTGACGGTTGAGGTAAACCTTCATATCCTTTCCTTGTACGACTATCTTTACATGAAACCAGTCTGTATCTGGGAGTGTGGCGGTGGATTGCCAGTATAGGTCTTCATAGTCCCACCAATTGAATTCTGGTTTCTTTTTAGGCATGTACTGTACAGCGTACCCTGTTCCGGAGGAGCCGGGTCTGAAGTATACTGTTTCATAGTGGTTGCTATCCTGTATATGAAAGGCGATGCCTACAAATCCATTTTGTCCACTGGGGGTAGCGATGTCCAGTTCAATACTACCGTTGGTAAAATCAAGATTCTTAGGATAGGCAAGGCTAGCGCCTGTAGCGCTTTGATAGTTTCTCATCAGCATAAATGCGGGCTTGCCTAAATAGTCCTTTTGCGCATAATCAAGGGTATCGGATCTTTGGGTTTGCCAGCCGGAGACGTTTATGTTGGAGTAGTCCGTGGTTTGAGCAGCGACGGTTTGTGCATACATTATCAGCAGTACAAAGCTTATCCAGAATTTGATTTTCATACAGCTATATTTTCGCCTAATATACCTGTCTAGCCCCAAATTATATATGATTTTCGACGAAGGTGTGGAATCGTTCGCCCAATTTACCGGGCGATCAACGTTACCTCCAAAACGCTTGTTTTTTCCCCGAACCCAGGACCACCCCAATCGGTTTCGTCTCCATTTAAAATACGTTGGGCATGGAAGGTTCCATTTTTAAAGTATCCCTCTTCAACTTTCAGGTATTGCCAGGGTTTACCGACATTGGGACCTGATCCGGAAAAGGTGATGTGGCATAGGTTACCAACCAGGATGAATTGATCATCGCTCAGGGGAATGATCATCAGTTTACCGGTAGGCGGATCATTGGGATGAAGTATATCTCTTTCTCCTTTTCCAAAGGATACTTTAGCCTCCCATGAACCGAGGTCTACTGTTTGAGCGGCATGGTCCTCTCTTTCTACCACTGCTTTTATGTTTCCTTCAAAACTCCATTGGGCGAGAGGAGTCATCATCGCATTCAATACAGCATATTCTTGTCCAAAAGGAGCTAAATATTTCGCTACTTTCTCCGCTGGTATTCTTCCACCGTTGTCGTCTATTCCAAATGGAGCAAAGCCTATGCCTCCATCAGCCAGTACGGCATATAAATACTTTGTTTTTTCCACAATCAAAGCAGCTTCCGGCACAAACAGGGCATTGTCCGGTCTATCATAAAGCTCAATGACTTTCAAAATCGTTTTACTTCCATCCAGGTAAATATCCGGAGCCAACAGATCGATGGACTTGGCCGCTGCTTTCCAGATGGGAATGACATTATCGGTAGCCCCTCCGCTTTCATAATTCGTGGCGGGAGGGTTGCCGAATGGATCCCTCAGCGCCACATTCACATACATGGGCAAGGCATACTCCGCCTTTCCTGCGGCGGCTACCTGATCAATGTAACGAGCGACATACCAGGCTTGAAAATATTCATCGGCCCTGTCTCCGAAGACTTCTTTCCAAGTGCCAGAGGTCGCCGGAATGCCAGAAGTCAAGGCGTTCGCCTGCAACGCGTTTAATACGCCCTTCTTTAGCAAGGCTGCCGGAACGGGCCCTTCAAAAAGCTTTTGAGCAGCCTCACTGTAATCCCTTGCACTACCCCAGGCTCCTGGCTCGTTTTCCACCTGGATCATGATGACGGTATGTTGAGGGTCTGCCCGCTTCAGGTGGTGCATGATGTTGGCGAAGGCTTTCTTGTCGGCCTCCATGGTGGTAATAGCTATAGGAGAAGGTGAATCGATGGGCTTGCTTTGAATCCCGGATATATTCGGATACTTTTCGCCATCCTTTTTCATCCAGGCAGGCATATAGTGATTGCTCCCGTTTTTCCAGGTGCCAAACCAGAGTAAAACGAGTCTTACTTTGTGTGCCCGGGCCTGAACCAGTAAGGTATCAATGAGTGAAAAGTTAAAGCGCCCCTGCTGAGGCTCTATCTGCTCCCAATAGATGGGAACCTCCAGGGTATTGGCGTGCATGGTTTCAATAGACGCCCAGACAGAGGGCAAGGTAGAAGGCCAGGCACTGGAATTATGTGCTTGACCACCCAGTATGAAGTAGGGCTTTCCATCAACCAAAAGGGCGTGATGACCGTTTTTTTCTATTATTTCGGGAGCCTGGGCAAAGCCCTCCCCGTAAATGGCTATCATCATCGTTAAACCTAAAGCAATTCTTTTCATGTGCAGGAATCGTTATTGTCCAGGCATAAAAATACCCGCCTCCATCGAAGGAGGCAGGTATGAAAACGTTATTTGTGGGGGGAGAAAAGTTAATTATTGCCCATTCAAGAAACCCTCTACCATTTCAGCTGCGCAGCGTGGAAGCGATCCTGACCCTTCCAGGTATTCTCCATGCCTGCCAGGCAGGATAATTAATCGGGCATGCGGCAATTCCCGGCTTAATGCTACGGAATATTCAGGTTTAATTATATCCTGATCACCGATGATCAATAAAACAGGCGCCTGCACAGCCTTTACATCTGCATCTGGAAAATCATGAAAATTCTTCATACGCGTAGCATCCCTGTTAAACATCTTTCTCAATCCAGTAGAATCATGCGTAATATCCAGGTAGGCATCCCGCAGGTATTTAGGCATCATGTCCAGGGTGGCATGATCCAACCCTGGCCAAAACCAATCGTAAGTAGCGGACCTTTTGAAAAAGGCAGAAGCGATAACCAGCTTTCGCACAATAGAAGGGTGGCGTATGCCAATCATCATAGCCGTCTGCCCTCCGTTACTGAACCCGTAAAAGTCGGCCTGGGTGATATGAAGTTGTCCTAACAGCGCCGCCACGTCATCGGCATCCTGCTGGAAGCTCAAGGGCCGTTCAATATCCTTCGTATGTCCATGCGCCTGCAATTCCACGGCTATCACCATATGATCCTGGGCAAAAACAGCTATAACATGTCCAAAGCTGGTGCCTATAGTCGATCCGCCTCCATGGATCAGCACCAAAGGATAGCCTTTACCGTGAATCTCATAATACATCTTCAAAGGGCCAACCTGAGCGTAGCCACTGGAAGAATCGGTTTGAGCGGTAGCCGGGAGAGTTTGAGCAGTAGTCGCGAGGGTTAGCGCGAAAGTCAGCCAAAGGGTCAGTGAAAGTCGTGACATTAACAAGGGAAGTTTCATGGTTGAGTAGTGTTGTTGTTTTTGAAATGATCATTCTTATCCTTATGCTGGATTTTTTCAAGATACCCTTCCAGGGAATCCACCGTCTGGGTATAAAACTTCCGGCACTCCTCTATCCAATCCGTTACCTCGGAAAGCTTATCCAGGCTAACCTGGCAATAGCGCTCCCGGCCCTGTTTTTTCACCAGGATCAATCCACATTCCGAAAGGATTTTGATATGCTCGGATATGGTAGGCCGACTGGAATCGAAATGGTCAACGATTCCATTGAGGTTCAGCGTCTTTTTGGACAGCAATCCCAGGATATCCCTTCTGGTCGGATCGGATATGGCCTGGAATACATCTCTTCTTTTCTCCATTATGTCGGGATTTGGCTACGAATATAGGAATAGGTAGTCAGATCCCGACGCATTTCAGCGAAAAAGTTTTCTCCCTGGTGTATATTATTGGAAATGAATTAATAAGGCGACGGATAATCATCCAAAATATGTGGTTACTTTAAATGATCCGATAATTGGAGAAAATAAGGATGGTATAATTCAGAAAAATCTAATTGATTTTTTAGGCGCGGAAATTAAATAATGAATATTTCAACTACTATGGATCTCAAACTACTTGTCATCCTATCCGCCATCCCAGATAAACTGGCGGAATTCTATATGTTATTAGGACTAACTTTTGACTATCACAAACACGGTCAATCTCCCTATCACTATTCAACCCAAATTGGACCAACCGTACTAGAGATATATCCCCTGGCTAAATCCCAGGAGGCAGCCGACCCGACGCTCCGAATTGGCATTTCCCTCAATGACTTTGATAATTGCATAAATCGTCTGGAGAAGGCCGGCGCCAACGTACAACCACCCATCCAAACCGAGTGGGGGTTCATGGCCATCGTGATAGACCCGGAGGGGAGAAAAATAGCATTGTATAAATAAAAACTGCCCCCATACAACAAAAGACCTTTGCTAAAATAGCTTACATTAGCTATGACCTGAACCCCAAAAATGAAACTTGGTTTAACCGTCCTTATAGCCATTTCTATCTTTTCACCTGTGGCAGAGCTAAACGCCCAGGCTATCACTACCATAGCCGGTACCCCCGATGTGTTTGGATTTAGTGGAGCAGGCGGCCCAGCGACGTCTATTACAATGGGTACGCCCTTTAATGTGGCCGTAGATAACAGCGGAAATGTATTTATCGCTGATATGACCCACAATTACATCTGGAAAGTCAATACCGCAGGAATGGCTACCATCTATGCTGGTAATGGAACTTACGGTTATTCGGGAGATGGAGGGCCTGCGACCTCGGCTGAAATACAGAGCGTCTACTGGCTTTCGGTAGACAATGCAGGAAACCTATACTTCGCTGATAATGTTGGTGTGGTGAGAAAGATAAATACAGCAGGGGTCATCTCTACCCTGATCAACGAAGCCCAAGCCAATGGGGCGGCAAGTACAGGGGATGGAGGGCCATTGTCGGGAGCGACTTTTATCAATATATCAGGCGTGTGCTTCGATAATGCGCAGAACATGTATATAGCCGATTACGGGTGTGGGGTAATCCGCAAGGTAAATACGGCAGGCATTATCAGCACGGTCGCCGGGACGGGGGTCCAGGGATTCAGTGGGGATGGGGGACCTGCCCTCTCCGCAAAGCTAAGTCACCCTTATAGACCAGCTTTTGATAACTCAGGTAATATGTATATCCCGGATCTCGGAAACAACCGGGTGCGCAAAGTTGACGCATCAGGGATTATTACGACAGTTGTGGGTAATGGCACCATTGGATTTTCAGGAAATGGGGGACCTGCCACCAGCGCAGAAATAGCTGGGGTCTGGCAATTGGCATGTGATGCAACCGGAAACTTATACATAGCAGATGTAGAGAATAACTGCGTCAGAATAGTGGACAATGCAGGCAACATCAATAATTATGCGGGGATTGGGGGCGCTACCGGCTACGGCTACAGTGGAGATGGAGGGCCGGCAACTGCGGCAAAGATGACTAATGTATACAGCATTGCTTTGGACAATGGGGGCAATCTATATATCGCAGATTACTATAATTACATCATAAGGAAGGTTGTCCATTGTGTGTTTGCTACCGTTACACAGCAACCCGCCAATGTAATGATCTGTGCGGGGTCAAACACCAGCTTTGCCATCACAGCCACAGGGGCAACTGCCTACCAATGGCAGGCCAACGCAGGAAGCGGGTGGACAAACCTTAGTGATGCAGGGGCTTACGCGGGCACCTCCACTACGCAACTCAATATTACTGCTGCTACCGCCGCGATGAATGGTACTCAATACAGGTGCTCTGTCACCAATGCTTGCGGGGCCATATCAACATTACCGGCTTTACTGACCGTCAATGCACCTGCAACCCCCACTATAAGCATATCCACCCCGGATAATACTTTGTGTGCAGGATCAACCGCCAGCTTTACGGCCAGCATTACCAACGGTGGTAGTGCCCCCTCCTATAATTGGACGGTCAATGGCTTGAGCGTAGCAACAAACAGCAACATTTTTTCAACATCCACTTTGAATAATGGTGATGTGATAAGTTGCAGCCTTGTCAGCAATTCCTCTTGTATCGCCACGCCCAATGCCGTTTCCAATCCGATAACGATGACGGTTAATCCCCTTGTAACTCCAGTAGTCAATATTAACGGGCCAGGTGGTATCTGCGCTGGTGCAACTGCCAGCTTCACTGCCAGCGTCACCAATGGGGGCAATTCACCCTCATATCAATGGGAGGTTAATGGAGCCAATGCAGGCACGAATAGCCCCGTCTTTAGTAGCCCGACTTTCAATAATGGAGACATAGTTAATTGTATTTTAACCAGCAATGCTACCTGTGAGGCAACAACCACAGCCACTTCCAATGCTTTGACCATGGTAGTAAGCCCCTTGCTTACTCCTACTGTGATTATTGCAGGCCCAACAGCGCCCGTATGTGCCGGTGTTGTAGATAATTTCACTGCGCAGGCGACCAACGGAGGCCCTTCACCCTCCTATCAATGGCTGGTCAATGGAGTCAATGCGGGGACGAATAGTCCTGTCTTTGGTAGCCCGACTTTCAACAATGGAGACATAGTGAGTTGCATGGTAACCAGTAGCCAAGCTTGTACAACCTCCACCACAGCGGAGTCCAATACGGTAACGCTGACGGTCAATCCATTGGTTACGCCTACCATCAGCATCAGCACGACTACACCTTCCATATGTGTAGGATCTACGGCATCCTTTTCTTCCCATATTGAAAACGGGGGAACCTCCCCTTCCTATCAATGGTTGTTAAACGGTAATCCGGTAGGCTCCCCTGGTCCTGCTTATACAAATTCAGCCCTTAACAATGGAGATGTAGTCAGTTGTATCCTGACCAGCAATGTACTATGCCCTACATCCACTACCATAACCTCAAATACCCTAACTGAGCAAGTGGATCCATTGACAAATGCCTCCGTTAGTATTGACGCTTCATCAACAACTATCTGTTCCGGAGCCCTGGTGAGCTTTAGTGCTACACCCGTTAATGGGGGCTCATCCCCTGACTTCCAATGGCAAGTTAATGGAGCGGATGTAGGTTCCAACCAACCTACCTACAGTACAAACAATTTAACAAACTTGGATGTGGTGAGCTGCATACTGACCAGTAGCCTTGTTTGCAGTAGTCCTACTCCCTCTCAAAACCAGGTGACCATGACGGTGAACCCCAATCCAACCGTTACGCTAATGCCCGATACCATTATAGCATTGGGTCAATCGATCGTTTTAGCGGCTTCTGTGATAGGGCCCGTGACCAGCTATCAATGGACGCCCTCCACTTACCTGAATAATCCCAATATTGATGCCCCTGTTGCCACACCTCAAAGCGTTACTACCTATCAGGTGCTGGTGACTACCAATGAAAATTGTACCGCCTCGGGAAAGGTAACCATTGGCGTATACAAAACACTGACCATGCCTTCTTCATTCACCCCCAATGGGGATGGGATTAATGATATATTCCGTATACCACCCTCCATATCTGTAAACATCAACGGGTTTTCCGTCTATGACCGTTGGGGAAGGCAGGTATTCTTTACCAAAGACCCTTCGGTCGGATGGGATGGAACAGCCGCCGGCCAAGTGTCTCCAGTGGGGGCATATGTCTGGATGATTCAGTACCAGGACACTATTACCGGGAAAACAATACTAGCGAAGGGAACAGTCATGTTGATCAGATAGCCTTTTTGTTAACCCAAGTGAACGAAACCGTCAACCCGATTCGTCAGTTTTGTCATACAAAATTTGATACACATGACAACTACAACCTGGGACTTCCGTTCCCTCTCCTACTGGCTGGTTTTACTGACATCGCTAGGCATCATCTTCATTGGCATTCGCTTCCTGGTTATTCCCGATATCAGCGCTCAGGCCTTTGGCATCGGCTTTTCCTCCCCCGCTGACGCAAGTTATGGTCATATCAAAGGCATAAGGGACCTTTTCAGCGGAGTTTGCCTTTTAATGCTGCTGGCCCTTGGCGGACGCAAGGCTGTAGGATATGTCTATGCCGCAGCCATCATGATACCTTTTGTGGACGGGCTTACGGTTCTTCAGGCAAACGGCGCTAAGGACATGGCACATATATCTATCCATTGGGGCGCCGTTTTGGGGATGATTATTATCAGTCTCCTCGTACTTTTGCCTACATGGAGACCCTCATCAACGCCATCAGGCAATACATCCCGCTAACTCCCGAAGAAATTCAAATCATCGAAAGGCTTTTCCAATCCCGGAGACTGATGGAAGGAGCGCATTTTCTGGAAGAAGGCAAAGTATGCAGATACCTTGGCTTCATCGAAAAGGGGCTTATCCGCTATTATATCAGTGATGAGGGTCAGGAAAAAACAATTTACTTTAATCAGGAAGGCGACTTCATCTGCAACTACCAAAGTTTCCTGCCCCAAAAGCCTTCTGTCGTGGCTATGCAAGCCTTGGAAGATACTGAACTACAGGTGATCAGTTATGAGGATCTTCAAATTTTTTACAGGCAAGTAAGTGGCGGAGAGCGATTCGGTCGCCTGGGAATAGAACAGGTTTTCCTCAGCAGTTCTGAACAGGTAAGATCCTTATACAGTGATCCGCCTGCTGTCCGCTACCAACACTTCCTGGATTCCTATCCGAAGCTGGTTCAGCGCTTGCAGCAATATTACATTGCCTCCTACGTTGGCATAAAACCCCAGTCCTTGTCCAGGATCAGGAAGCGGTTGACGCCCTGAGCGACTAACTACGCAAAGCCTCATTCAGGTAAGGAATAGGATTCAGGTAGAACGCCTTTTTCCAACCTTGATGGCTATTATCGATTCGCCAAGGATAGGGGATGATCGTTTTAATCGTATAATGGCAGTGGGTAGGCTTTCCTTTGGCATCCCCTGTATTACCTACCGTTCTAATAGCGCCTTCTCCCCCAAAGAGGCCGTCACCATAACCCTGACTCCCGCCTGGTGAGCCATCTGCACCGCGTAACTGCCAACGGCCCCAGCGCCTCCATGAATGAGAATGGTCTGTCCCTTTTTTATGCCCGCATGTTGGAACAACACCTGGGATGCCGTCTCAGCCGATACCGGCACGGAAGCCGCTTGCAAAAACCCTAAGGATGGGGGCTTTATGGCGATAATCTGCGGATCTACGGCAATGTACTCCGCATAGGTACCACCATGCAGGGTTACGCCATATACCTCATCCCCTTTTTTAAAACCCTGCACCTGGTCCCCAACAACTTCGATGACGCCGGCAAAATCATAACCCGGTATCCAGGGAAATGGAAGGGGAGCGAAATCCTTAAATATTCCTGAAGCAATACCAATATCGATATGATTGACGGTCGTTGCATAGATCTTCACTAGTACCTGGGTAGGGGAAGGTACTGGTGTTGGCACTTCCTGGAAGAGAAGGTCGTCAACAGATCCGTAATGATTAAAAACGATAGCTTCCATGATTTGTTGATTTTATCCCAGATAATCTGGGGGAAATAATTTCTGCCCATATTTTTCTACGATGGGCAGTATCTTTTTCATGGCTTCTTCGTCCATCGGTGGAGGCGCCAAAAATGTTCCAGGCTCAACAGGTCTTCCTATCTCTACAAAAAACGCCTCCAGACCGGCAGGAACCACTGTGCAAAGAATATGCGCCACCTTGTCTGTCTTGTTTTTGAAGCAATGTACGATCCCACCTTTAGGAATATGGATATAGGATCCTTTATCAGCCGTATAGACACCCACCTCAGACCTTACCTCGACCTCTCCATCCATTACGTAAAACGTTTCATGGAAATTGGGATGTGCATGAGGTCCAGGCCCTCCTCCCGGAGGTATAAGCATGTCGATAGTGGCAAATTCACCACCGGTTTGTTTGCCGGAAATGAGGATGCGATAGGTGTCTCCGGCTACGGATATACTTAGACCGTCCTGGGGCCCGGTAATATCAGGTGGCGTTTTTGTGCTTACCATGGTAAAAAGGTGCGTTAGTGTAGGTTAAAGGTCACACAATACCATGCCGGAAAATAACCGGATGGGTCATAAAAATAGTCGGATCGGTCAAAGTTGGCTCCGGCTACCTGTATCGAGGGCGAAGTATAGGAATATCCCCCTGTTAGTGAAAAGGCCTTTATTATGCATAATAATTGATTAATCAAGTATATGCCAAACATTAATCAGTCGCTCAGGCTATTGATGAACCTGACTAAGGTTCAGTCCGTTATCTCAAGGCGTTTTGACCGCCTGGGCATGCATGGCATTGGTTTCAACGACTTTACGATCCTTTACCTGTTGAGTAAAGCAGGCGGCGAAAAGATGCGCCGGATAGATTTGGCGGAAAAAATCGGCCTTATAAAAAGAGGATCCAACGAAAGAGACGCCCGGATCAGTTATGTAGTGCTCACAGATACCGGAAGCGCGTTATTTGCGGATGCCCATACAACGGCAAACACTGTTGCGAAGGAAATTACCCTCGAAGTATCTGCTATAAGCTTACAGGTCCATCCATGAAATGCCCCGAATTCCAACAGAAAACAGCCTACTCTACACGGTGAGGTCGATCGTCAAGCATACTTCGACATCCTACAAAGCATCTACCCCTGGGACGATCCGGATGTTCAGTCGATAACTATGCAGGAATCAGGTGAACAAATGCGTGAGGGTAAACTATCCATCGCTTCTCCCAGGGGGCAATTATTTTTTGGAAAGGCATCCATAAATGCGGCATTGAGTGATTTGCGATCACCACGGTTTGACGCATCCATGAACCTTATAAGAGATTTTTTGCGTGTTTGAAGTTTTTCTTTGTTATTTTAACCTACCCATTTTTAATAATTCACTTGACATGATGAAACCATTCTTTTGCGCAGCTTTTTTATTTCTGGCTTTTGCCTCCAGTGCACAAACACTCAACATGCCTCCGGAAATTCAAAAAGCTTATGATAACGGCACCCGTTCCCTTAGTGGTAAGCCTGGCAACAAATACTGGCAGAATCACGGACGCTATACCATTGCTTTAACGGTGATGCCCCCGGACAATACCATCAGGGGGGTAGAGCAAATCACCTATACCAACAACAGCCCGGATACCCTAAGGAGCCTTAACATGAAACTGATTATGAACGTTCACCGCGCCGGTCAGCGTGGTGGCGCTGGGGATACATCAGCAGGCATCAAGGTAGACGATATCCGGATACAGGGCGCCGAAACCTCCTGGAATAATAATACCGATACCACGACCAATCAAATGGTTGATTTATCTACCCCACTATTGCCTCATGATTCCCTCAAACTAGATATAACCTGGCATTACCTATTGTCCCGCAGGGGTGGCCGGGAAGGCGTGATCGATTCGACCAGTTTTTACATCGCTTATTTCTATCCCAGGGTTTCGGTTTACGACGATTATAAAGGCTGGGATACACAACCACATGTAGGTTCACTGGAATTCTATAATGATTTTAATGACTATAGCTTTACAGTGACCGTTCCTAAGAATTTCGTGGTTTGGGCCACCGGCACCTTACTAAATCCCAATGAGGTCCTGCAACCTGAAGTGGCAGATCGCTTAAAGCAATCTATGACCAGTGATTCTACGGTAAACATTGCAACTAAAGAAGATTGGAGCGCGGGCAAAGTCACTGCTCAAAATGCAAGCAACACCTGGAAATGGTCCGCTACGAATGTAAGCGATGTGGCCATCGGTATCAGTGATCATTACGACTGGGATGCAGCAAGCGTTATTGTCGACAACAATACGGGGAGAAGGACCAGTATGCAGGCGGCCTTCAAAGACGAGTCCACTGATTTTCACCACTCCGTTCAGTATGGCAGGTATTCACTAGCCTGGTTTTCGAATAATTGGCCTGGTATCCCCTACCCCTATCCTAAGTCAAACGCTTTCCAGGGATTTGCAGATATGGAGTATCCCATGATGATGAACGATAGCCACGTTAACGACCTCGCCTTTGCCAGGCTGGTTCAGGATCATGAACAGGCGCATACCTACTTCCCCTTTTATATGGGCACCAATGAAAGCCGCTATGCCTTTATGGACGAAGGATGGGCAACCACTTTTGAATACCTGATCGGCATCACCGAACAAGATCAGGCCGCAGCGGATAAGTTTTATAAATCTTTCCGGGTAACGCGGTGGATCCACGCAGCACACGAAAAAGAAAACCCCATCATTACCCCCAGCCCCGACGTCACCTTTGGTGGTGGGAATAATGCCTATGGCAAGCCTTCTTTGAGCTATCTCGCTTTGAAGGACTACCTCGGCGATAAGTTATTCAAGAAAGCCTTACACAACTACATGAATAACTGGAATGGTAAGCATCCTATCCCCTGGGATTATTTTTATTCCATGGAAAAGGGCTCCGGGAAGAATTTAGATTGGTTCTTCTATAACTGGTTCTTCACCCCCTCCTATATTGATCTTACGCTGGCGGGCGCCTCCAAAACGTCCGATGGCTATACCCTGGACATTAAAAACGTCGGCGGTTTCGTCGTTCCTTTTGACGTAATTGCCACCTATGAAGATGGATCAACGGAAACCTTCCACCAAACGCCAGGCGTTTGGGAGCATGATCAAAAAGAGATTTCTGTAAAAATTAAAACCGCAAAGGTGGCAAAATCACTGCAACTGGATGGAGGCATTTTTATGGATGCCAATGAAAAGGATAATACCTGGACGGCAAATTAGCAGACAACATCGACTTTATAAAAAAGTACCTCTTCTTAAAGTGCCCCCAAATCTTTTTTGGGGGCATTTTTTATGCCCTCCCTTTAGTTAAGCGAGATCATAGCGAACCGTACTCCAGAAAGCATCCAGCGCAATAAGACGCGGCTTCAGAAAAGAAATGATAGGCCCCCAATCTTCTGAATGGAAAAAATTGACACCTGCGAGCGTCTTTTCAATAACACTGGTGACTTTACCATCTTCATCGGTTTTGTCAGCCAGCCACTGCCAATCCCGTTCTCCCGTGTTTTCTTCAAATAGGAATTTAAGCTTCTGTAGCCGCTCAAAATAGCGTTGACGCAGGGCCGGGTCAGGATGATAAACCACCAGCGCTATTCGCGCCTGCTTACTGTCCACATCCATTTTAATAAAAAACTGCTTATTGCCTGTTTTATAGTTGATCCAGTTGATGGATTCACCATCCGCTGACAGGATGGGATGCATGTATTTGCCAAAGGCGGTCCAGAAGGCTTGTTTTTGTTTGGAGGTGTCTTGTTTGGTGTACATAGAAGCCGAACAATGCCTCCATTATTTCGATAAGAAATTCCCTGGAAGCCGCATACCTTCTTCACTCGCCAGCACTTTCAGCATGACCTTCTGGAGCCCTGGGGGGATCATGTCGATTTCGGTCTGCGTAAGTGGCTGAATCAATTCAATGAACTCATCGTCATCGTCATAGTACCCAAACTGCAACACCCACTTGCTCTCTGGTAGCAAACGAAGCCCCATCTCCTTATCCTCTTCGTAGATATGGATTTTTATTACCGACCATGGTTCATCTTCCTGGTCTTCAAAATGGACTTCGACGATATCTTTATTGAGTACCTCTGTCACGATTTTCTCTACCAGCGCACCGGGATGGTTTTTCACCAGCTCTTCGTATGTCATATTTTTTGCCATGATGGAGCAAAGATAACCGGGCAAAACAATAAAACGATTACGAACCAGCTGGTTTCCCTGGAATATTAACCGGAATCATCAAAAGGCCGGGAGCCTTATCCGCTGCATAATAAAGCATTTTGCCATCCGGGGATACGTAAGGGTCCCCATTCCAGTTCCCCTTGTTGATTTGTGGACCCAGGTCCTGGCCAGGGGACCAATGATCGCCCTGACGAAAAGTGATATAAAGGTTGTTATTGCTCGAATAAATGATATAATGCTCATCAGGGGCAATAAAAGGATCATACACATCACTATCGCCCAAAGGAAGCAGCCTGGGTTGGTCATAATGATCGCCCAACCATTTCGCATAATAGGCCCCCATTTTTTTGTCCCCTTCCCTATTGCGTGAACAAAAGCAAATAGTTCCTGAGCGACTGACAGAAGGTCCATAATCGTTAAACCCCTCCACATTAACGGGGGAGTCCAGGTGCTTAGGTGTAGACCAATCATCCCCAGACAGATGATCGGTGTACCAAAGGTGGTGGCTTTTATGCGGTTTGGTCTGGTCAGCTTCCGCTAATGGTCGGTTAGACACAAAAATCAGCCGTTTGCCGTCAGGACTGAGCGTGGGGTCCCAGTCATGCCATTTTCCCGAAAAGGTAGCCACTATTGGTTTCGTCCATTTACCATCTACCTTTTTGGAGACAACGATGGTATAATTATCGGCGAGATATACAGTATTCCCGTCGGGCGATAAAGTAAGGGCCGACTCATTATTGGGCGTATCCACCCCTTCCTGGATAAAAACCTGGGGCGTCGATCCGGGGATTACAATATTTTGCTTCGTATTTTGACTTGATGCCTGATAGGTAAAACACCCAGCAGTCAACAGTGTAAATAGGGCTGCTTTGTACGAAAAATGGATCGTTTGGATAGATTTTATACCCATGACAGTGTTTTGATGAATGGAGATAAGATCCAATATAGCGCTAATATTTCCCTTTCTCCGGCTGCAATTTTATAGATGGGGAAGGCTTGAATAATTGATTAATCTGATTATTGATATTTTCACATCCGATCCCATGGGTTAACCCTCACCTGTAGTTATTATTCGAATAAGTTTGGTAAAAAACACTTGATTAATTTAATAGCCCCTACAGCATCCTTCGTCACGCCTGACTATCTCCCCCATCAATTCGGAGCCGGCCTGCATATGTGTATGAAATCATTTTCTGACGGATCACATTTTATAATTATTTGATAATCAAAGTTTTTTTCTAAAAAGTATGATTAAAATTAGCACATTTGGCCGCTTATACACTCACTATATCCGGCCAAATGTATCGTTTTATGTTAGTTTTGGCCACTTATAAGATCATTATATCCGGCCAAAACTATACCTTTAAGCTTTATTTACATCCTAATGGAACCCATCATAGGCAGAAAGGAGGAGCTCATCGTTCTGGAAGACGCCTTGAAAACCAAGGATGCCGGCCTGATGGCTGTTTATGGGAGGCGGAGAGTTGGTAAAACATTTCTCATACGGAATTTTTATGCAGGCAGACTAATATTTGAATTAACAGGGACCTATGGAGGATCATTGAAAGAGCAATTACTGCAATTTAGCAGATCGCTACAGAAAGCAACAGGATCTATATTGTCTCTAACTCCCCCCAACTCCTGGGCTGAAGCGTTTCATGCACTTGAACAGTTCTTGGACAATCAGCCGAGGCGAAAGAAACTGGTGGTTTTCCTCGATGAATTCCCTTGGCTTGACAGCCGGAAATCTGGCTTTCTCTCCGCCTTTGAACATTTCTGGAACTCCTGGGCGAGCCAGCAGACGCATTTATTATTTGTTATCTGCGGTTCGTCTGCATCCTGGATGATTCAGAAAATTGTCAAAAATAAGGGAGGCCTGCACCACCGGATAACGCAAAAATTGAGGTTGTTGCCCTTCACACTGTCTGAAACCGAAGCATACCTGAAAAGTAAGGGGAGCCATCTGGACCGGTATCAAATACTACAGTTATACATGGCATTGGGCGGTATTCCTCAATACTTGAATAATGTAAGAAAGGGAGATAGCGTTTCAGAAGCTATTGAAAAAATCTGCTTCTCGAAAAATGGTTTATTAAACAGAGAATTCGATAATCTGTATAACTCTCTTTTTGAAATGGCAGAGAACCACCTAAAAGCGATTCGGGCGCTGGCAGCTAACCCCAAAGGTTTGACTCGTCAGGAAATTATCGACCGTTGCAGCCTTAGCTCAGGCGGTCGTGCGACAACGATGCTGGATGAATTAGAACAATCCGGCTTCATTAAATCTAATAAGCCATATGATAAAGAGACTAAAGATTCCATCTATCGTCTGATTGATGAGTTTTCTTTGTTCTATCTGAAGTTTATGGACAAAGGGAGTGACATAACGAGTTGGGCCAGAGTGAGTGAAGGTGCGACTTATAAAATATGGAACGGAATGGCATTTGAAGCTGTCTGTCTGAAGCATATTAATCAAATTAAGCGCAGCTTGGGACTTCAAGGAAAATTGACAAAAGAAGCAAGCTGGAGATATGCCCCACCCAAAGGTTCTAAAGAGAATGGAGCCCAGATTGACCTGCTCATCGACAGGGATGACCATAGTATTAATATTTGTGAGGTAAAATTCTATACGGGAGCGCTAACCATCAGTAAAACCTATGCCGGTGAATTACAGCAAAAACTGGATGTATTCCAGGAAAAGGTCAAGCCTAGAAAAACATTGTTCCTTACCTTGATTACTACGTATGGGATCAAGGAAAATATTCATTCAGACACCATGGTCAAAAAAAGCCTGACCATGAACGCGCTTTTCGATTAATCTAGTTAGTAAATACATTTGATGACCAAAGCCTGCAAAAACTTCATGAAATTAAATAAGGATCCGTATTATAGGTCACCTCGTTTTTCCTATAGCCGGGTATTCGCGTCACTATTATGGCTGCAGCCATAACGCTGATATTATCGCCCCCCATAAATTAATAAATGACGCTATCAAATTGGTTGCCCGGTATACATCAACCAAAGATAATGCGGCAGGAGCCATTTATTCTAACGTGGTAGATATGAGCAAATGGCTCCTGATGTTGATGAACAATGGTTACCTACCAAATACTAGACAGCTACCTCCATGTTAAAGATATAGATGAAGCATCCAAGTATTTTGACCGGTCAAACATGAATGAAACCTGGGCCAGGCGCCTTCCCTCCGAAATGATCGATTGTGGTTCGCATCTGAGCGATCGCCACAACTCCGGGGATTTTTATTACCTTTTGAAGGCAATACTTTTTTCATCAGGTGGCAAAACCCGGAAATTGATGCCGATGCCTTTGTGCAGTTAGAAGTGGCGGGTTCTGATACGTTTACCCTTAAAGATGCCCTGACCGACACGGGTTTTAATTTTGACAGCCTTTTGTTTCAAAGGATAAGAGATACAGTCGTTTCAAGGTACGTCCAAGCGGGCGAGTGTGCGGAACATAATACATCTTTATATATGAAATTACCCTTCTTATTAGTTTGCAGCTTTCTGCTTACTACTTCAATTATCCATGGTCAAACCAAAGATCCCGCGAGCACGACCCAACCGAAATTATTCGGCGAAGGCGTTATTTCAACTCCATTTAGGGAATGGACGACTACATTCACGCCGGACGGCCAGACAGTATACTTCTCTATGGGAAACTTCTGGTATGCAATTGTCTATTCGGAACGGATAAATGGTCAGTGGCAAAAGCCAAAGCTGGCGCCCTTTTCAGGAAGATGGAGTGATACCGACCCGTTCATCAGCAGCGACGGCAACCGATTGTACTTTTGCTCTAATCGCCCAGCCGACCAGGACTCGTCAAGTGCAACGGCCAAACGCGCGCACATATGGATGGTCGAGAAGATCAATGAGACCTCATGGTCTTCACCTGTGCTACTGGACTCTCCTATCAACCAGACCGGAGCAAGCTCCTGGTATCCTTCCGAAAGTGAAGACGG
>CAJCIQ010000053.1 GCA_903970475.1 Beijerinckiaceae bacterium | reverse complement strand
TTTGGCGGAGAAAAAGAAACCGGGGGCGGAAGAGAGTCTGGTAGTGACGCCTGGAAAGCATATATGCGCAGGCAAACCAACACCATCAACTACGATACAAAACTACCCCTGGCACAGGGAATAAAGTTTGATATTTAAAGTCTCCGACCCGGCGTCAGCCGCAACGCATATGATGTTTTTGGGCGGAGGCGTAAATTTTCCAAAAAGACGCCTCCGCACAAAAACAAAGACGGGCCATGGGCGCCCGCCTAGTAATGATTGCCGTGTATATGAAGACATGCATGATGATGCATGATGCGAAGGGACAAGATTGGTAGATTATTGGGCGAGAACAGGACTCAGCGTATGACCGCCGGAAGAGGTCCGGCGGTCTATTCGCTGAAATCACAAAACAAAAAAACGCCGATAGATATCATTACCCACTTTTGCTCATGTTGATGCAACAAAGTTAGCAACAGCCTTGTCGTCCCTGTATCTTTTTACGGATTAAAAATAACCATTACAGGAGTTACCTTTAGCCCACAAGCAAGCGCTTACAAGGGCCGCTACCGCCTCCTGAGTGAACCCGGAGATCCTCCGAAATTCTTTCGAAACGCAGTGATAAAATTAGAGATATTCCTATAGCCAGTCATGAAAGCTATATCCATGATGGGTATGCTCGTATCCTCTAACAAAGACTTGGCTCTTTCCATGCGGGCACTCATAAAATAGTTGAAGATGGTCGACCCATAGACCTGTTTGAATCCTTTCTTCAATTTATAATCATTCAGTCCCACCCTATGGGCCAGCTCAATAATGGTCAAAGGATTATCCATGTTCTGAATCAAGAGTTCTGCTGCTTCTCTGATCCGCTCTATGTCGTAGGGCCTAAGTAGGATACGGTTAGCCATATTGCTGTGGAAATGACCTATTTTATCCAGGGCCTGAATCAATAATTCCGTCACTTTAGCCTCTACATACAGATTCTTGACAGGTCCGGAAAAATCGCCATATAGGATGTCGTGTGTCACACCCATCATTTGGATATTGGCATAATTATACAGATCCGTCATGATCGTAGGTATACCTGATTTCACCTGTTCAAAAAAAGTTTCCAGGAACGGAAAATAATGAGCCAGCCGTTCCAGATAAGCTTCCTCAAATTGAATGGACAAAGAAGAATACTCCTGTTTCTCTTCCAATGTCCAGGTACATTCCATGCAGGGCGTGTAAAAGAAATTATACTGTTTTTCCAACATGAGAATTTCCTGCAATCCTTTCCTGGAATAATGCACGTCATTCTTTGTGGCCAGCTCAAAATTAAGCATGGGCGCCCGTTTGCAGGCCTTCAATTCCACTGCTTTATCACAAATAAAAAGACTATACAGGATGGTGAATCCCCCACCCTTCATTTCATGCAAGATTGCCTTTCCGAAAGGAGCCACTGCATGCATAGACGGCACCCCAGGCAAGACATAATTTTGGAGCGAAGTAGGAACCCCTTGCTGAAATTCAAGTACGCTCCCATCCTTAGAAGTTATGAGTACATCCATTTTTAACCAGGTTTTGGTTAACAAATACGGTGATTAGAGATAATTAAAGAATAAACGAATCAGGAAAATCTCCTTTGATGCAGGGTCGGGTTGAATGAAGATGTTGTGGCGGCAAATGGCCGTACATGGGTGCTTGTCATATATTGTTTTTAGTTTACACAACGATGCATAATGACGCATATACAGCGCCTTATAACCATATCATGTGAAAACCAACCAATAACCTTAGGGGATTTTTTTTCAATGGGAGCCATATGAACATGGCTTCAGAGCTTACATCATAAATGCGATTACTAAAATAACAACTTAATTCTATTATCCAAAGCTTGCTTGCCTTAATTTTTATAGAATTTACCGATGACCTCTTCAAAGCCTTATCCACAGCTAATTTCGGACCACAATACATCGTAAGTAATCCATATTGTACGAAAAATAAGTTTCATGATTCAGTCATTAAAATCTACGTATTTAGACGGATTTCACCAACCAATAGGGGCTGCTAAATCAATTCAGCCTTGTTTTTACCCAAAATCATTCGGTATTTATACCTACAAAAAAAGGGCCGCCCGAATTAATTTTCGGGCGGCCCTTTTTTATTTGTAGTCCTACTACCAAATATGCACACGAGCACTATCCGGCAAATACATTTTATCCGATGGCTTAACATTGAATGTGTTATAAAAAGCATCCACATCGGCAAAGGGGCCATTCACCCTGAATTTCGCAGGAGAATGCACATCGGTCAACACTTGCCTGGCCAGCGTCTCATTACGTTCATGCTCCAGCCATCCCAGCGTATAGCCCAGGAAATAGCGTTGTTGTGGTGTAAGACCACCAATCTTCTCACCCTTCTTATACTCATCCGTTTTCTGGAATGCATCCCATCCCAACAGGACACCACCCAGGTCGGCTATGTTTTCTCCTAAAGTTGCTTTACCATTAATCTTAAGGGTGTCTACCACCACATAACTACTGAACTGCTTAATCATTACGGCAGCTCTTTTGGCAAACTCCGCGCTGTCTTTGGGTGTCCACCAACCCTTTAGATTTCCCTCGGCATCAAACTGACGTCCTTCGTCATCAAAACCATGGGTGATTTCATGTCCGATGGTAGAAGCACCAGCGTATCCATAAACCAGGGCATCGTCCAGTTGATCATCCTTAAATCCAGGAACCGTGAAGATCCCCGCGGGCAGCACAATTTCATTATTGCTTGGATTATAGTAGGCGTTATAAGTCTGAGGCGTCATGTCCCATTCCTCCCTATCGACGGGTTTGCCCAGTTTGTTAATGGACCAGTTTGACCACCAGATATTGGCATTGATGATATTGCGTGTATATGTCTGACGCTTGATAACCATGGCGGAAAAGTCCTTCCACTTATCAGGATAACCAATTTTTTTCTTGATCTTGGACAACTTATATAAGGCCTTGGTTTTGGTGCTATCGCTCATCCAGGTTAACTTCTTAATCCGCTCTGCATAGGCAGTACGGATGGCTTCCACCAGGTTTGAATAGCGTTGTTTTGCTTGCTCCGGGAAATATTCCTTTACGAACAATTGACCCAATGCCTCTCCCATCGTCCCTTCCTCTTCGTCCAGTACCCTTTTCCAGCGGGGCTTCATTTGTTCCACGCCGCTGAGTTTTTTGCCATAAAAATCAAAGCTCGCATTCACAAAAGGCGTGCTCAGGAAATTGGAAAAAGTGCTGATCGTGTGAAACTTCAGGTAATCCTTCCATACAGTCAAAGGCTCGGAGGTAATCAACGTCTGCACCTCCTTAAAGAACTCGGGTTGACCAACAATGACCGTATCCAGGTTTTGAATGCCGGTATTTTTCAACCAATCTTTCCAGTTCCAGGATGGCGTGATAGCGTTCAGTTTGGAAATAGCCATTTTATTATAGTTCGCGTAAGGATCCCGAAGGTCTTCCAGCTTACGGCTGGCGCCAGCAAGCTTCGTTTCTAAGTCAAAGATCGCTTGACTGGCCTGATCTGCCTTTACAGCGTCATAACTTGCCAGGCGCAGGATCTGAGCCACAAAAGGCTTATAGGCAGCCCTGATGGCCGATGTACGGGCATCCGTGTTGAAGTAATACTCCCGGTTGGGCATGCCCAGACCGGACTGGCTCAGGCTATAGACCATGACGCTGCTATTCTTGGCATCCTGTTCAATGTCATCTCCAAAAATGGAGTTGACCCCTTTCTTATGCAGATCGGCAGTTACCCTAGCCAGATCTTCCAGGTTGCCGATGGCATCGATTTCCGCGAGTTCCGTCTTCAAAGGCATAATGCCTTCGGCCTCAATACCAGCTGAATCCATCCCGCAAACCCAGAACCACGCAATCTTAGCCGCAATACCCGTGTCGCCATTATTCCTGGCCTCCTTAGCCTTCATCACAATATCCCGTTTGCGGATATAAAGTTCTTCTTCTACCAGGTTGCCTATACCCCAGGAATTTTGATCTGGTGGAATAGGGTTATCCTTTATCCATTTACCATTTCCATAGGAGAAGAAATCATCTCCCGGATTCACCGTGGTATCCATATGGGATGCCAGAATATCCGGAGGGGTTGTTTCCTTTTGCTGACAGCTAAATAAGAGGCACAGTGTACCTAACAATAAGCAGTGTTTATACATGAAGGATTTTTTTTAATTATAGACAAAATAAAAGGTTTCAAGTCGCATTTTTTTGAAAAATGGCCATTGATGCCCTATTTTTGAATCCATTTCTTACGGAAAATCCGGACTTGTCGAATTTCTTTGACTGGTTTTTCATTTTGGGCCCTTCGGGTTTCTTCGAGTCACTTCGGGTTTCTTCGGGGGCTCTGTGGGGACTCCTTCGGGGCTCCGTAGATTTCGGGATGTAGCGCAGCCCGGTAGCGCGCGTCGTTCGGGACGACGAGGCCGCAGGTTCGAATCCTGTCATCCCGACAAACGCTGACGCGTAAAGCCAGCCGCGGTTGCGGCTGGCTTTTTATTTTCCGGAACGGCGCCGCCGAACTTGTTCGAGCGGCGCAGGGCTGGGAAATAAAAAGACCCCGAAGGGGACTTTACGCGTAAGGAGTTTAGGCCTCCCCTCCCCAGGATCACGGCGCCCATCGGCCAGCCTGAAGTTGCCGACGTGCTCACGGGCGACGTAATCCTGTCATCCCGACAAAATGACGACTCAAATTTGATCAAAGCCTGTAAAATTTCAGTATTTACAGGCTTTTCTCTTTTCCAGCCTATCAAAAAATATCAGAAAAAAGCATATTTCCAGTGAGTAAAAAGGTGAGTAAAATCAGGCATGCCTTTTGTACTCACCAGGTCCATGATAATTCATTGAATCATAACCATTTGCGCCATTTTTTCTGACACATTTTGAGAGGATTCGAAATGGATTTGAACCTGCGGACAGTAAGAAAAGTGAAGAGCGATTTCAATCTGTTTCAAAAACACTCAAAATGAATTACAATGAGATCAGACCACTCTTTCGGTATCGATTTTCTTATTCGGAAATGCAAGGCCGACAAAAAAATGGCAGACATCTACGCCCGCATAACAATAGATGAAGAACGCAAGGAAATAGCCATGAAAGAACAGATTCAGGCCATCCAATGGGACAGCAAAGCAGAATGTGTAAAAGGAAAGACTGAAGCCGTAAAGACGCTCAATAGGCGTATAGAAGATGTTCGTCACCAGATCAGGGAGAAATATAGGGAGCTATGCGATAAACAAGAATTGATCACAGCAGAAAGTGTCAAGCAATCCTACCTAGGCAATAACACCAGGCTCAAAGGGCACAAGATGCAGGAATTACTAACCTACTTTGAGAAAATTTGGTCCGAGAAGTTGAAAGACTTCAAAAACTATCGCACTACCATTAAGTATGTCAGTCAGTTCCTAGAACAACAGTCTCCTTCTGGAGATATTTACCTCTCCCAGGTAGATATGCAGTTTATAACCGACCTAGAACATTTTATTCGTACCAATCCCATCAAACCTAATGATCCGTGCGCAGGGAACGGCATGGGTAAGAACATCCAACGTTTCAAACGCATCCTCAGCTGGGCAAAAGAGCTTAGATGGCTTACTGAAAATCCTTGTAAGGAATACTCCTGCCCTTTAAAAAAAACCAAGCGTAAGAAACTGACTATTCGGCAGATAATGGCCATAGAAAATCAACAATTTGCCGACCCCACCATCCAATATGTAAGGGCTCTCTTCTTAAACAGTGTGTACACAGGTTTCGCATTTGCAGATGCCACGATGTTAAAGGAAGAGCATTTCGAGTGGAACACAGATGGACGAGTATGGTGCCTTTTATACCGGCAAAAATCAGATGAGCTTACTGCAATCCCCATATTAAAATATGCAGCTGTCATCCTTAACCAATACAGGAACCAGGCAGACTTTAGGCCAGGTGGAACCTTATTCCCGAAAATTACCAATCAAACCGTCAACAAAGCCTTGAAGATCATTCAGGCAGTATGCGGCATACCCTTTAACCTGACTTTCCATATAGCGCGACACACTTTTGCTACCACGATCGCCCTAAAAAATGGGATTCCCATTGAAACCGTCCAGATCATGATGGGTCATCAGAAAATCACCACCACCAAAATTTATGCAGAAGTAGATGAAGAAAAAGTCGATGAAGACACCCAGGGCTGGGAAGAAAAAATAGCCGCCAAAAAGGACATAACCCTGGCCGCACAACAGTTGCAAAACAGATCAGAAGGCCTTCAACATTGGGCTAATTAAAAATCCGGTTAACCCTATAAATCAGAGCCACCCGGATCAATATTTTTATAGTAGCATCAAAAGCCCTCTTCCATCAACCGACGCACATCCTCTCGGTTGTAAATTCCGGTGATGGTAACCCCTTATTCCGGGGATGATACCCCCCCTGTAAAGAAGCCCGAGAAGAGAAAGAGCATTTGAAGGATTCAAAGATAAGATGTAGGGGTATTTCTGTTACTTTTTCTTCCTCCTGGATTC
>CAJCIQ010000052.1 GCA_903970475.1 Beijerinckiaceae bacterium | reverse complement strand
CGTAAGGCTAGCCTGGTGAACATCTAGTCCGCAGGCCCTTTGTACAATCGTATCCATGGCAAACTATTTTGACAAAGGTACGGCAGCAGCCCGGAAGGCCTTTTCATGCTACCATGTGAAGTTTTTCATAGAAGTTTCAACTGAAAACCTGGTATATAATTGAACTGAAATATACAGCCGGTCGTGCTTGTCGGGTTTCAGGCCGTAATGCCCTAACACCGTCGCCATCGATAGCAGTGCTTTGATCTGGTTTAGCTCCATGTGGATAAAAATTTAGAATGTAGCGATTCCGCTACAAACATAGTGATTGAACATTGCCTAAAAAAATTCAATTCCCCGCATTTATCCCCATCCACTATGGATTTCTGTGCAAAAAATAGCTTATTTGCTACTTTTGAGGTAATACTTAATGTTTTTGGACTATGAAGCAGCAATTATCGGACAGGCTCCTGGAGGCAAGAAAAGGCAAGGGCATTTCCCAGCAGGATCTGGGGAAGCTTGCCAAGGTGCATTTTACCAATATAGGCAAGTATGAACGCGGAGAAGCTACCCCGGCATCGGATATTTTAAACCGTATCGCTAAGGCCCTGGACGTGACAACAGATTTTTTAATGAACGGGACTATGCAGGATAAGTCCGCAGAGGCGATCAGTGATGAGGAACTGCTTTCCCAATTCCGCAAGATTGAAAAACTCCCCGCAGAAAAAAAGAAACTCGTCAAAGAGTTCCTGGATGCCTTTATTTTCAAGGCCGATCTGCAAAAGCAATTGGCCCCTTAAATGCAAAAGCCCCGCAGAGGGGCTTCTTTACTATTGATATTTTACAGAATTTATTGCATCATCAAAAAACTGCTTTTTTACTTGAGGTACGTTTGAGTAACCGTAAAAAGCCCCTTTGTACTTTACCTCCTTCCAATAGTTTCCTTTCTCATTGACCCCTTCAAAAGCTATGCTATCTGTCTCAAATCGTTTATTGTAACCACCTTCCTGCTTTCGGATTAGCGGTTCGTTTATTGTGATGCTGCCACTCAAATCAGATAAGTAGATTAATGAAGAGTCGGAATACTGATACCGATATTCTTCTCCTTCTCCACCCGCAGTAATTTTCACCAACTTACTATGGTTCGGAATCCGAATTATAATTTTGTGCAATTGAGAGTTGCTATAATATTTAAAACTCACACGCTTCATGCCTTTCATTGTTGAGCAAGCAACCGCTATTATGAGGCATAGAACTACTGTTAAAAAATTCTTCATGGTTGTATGAATATATTACTGCCAGCCAGTACCAAGAAGCCAAGCCGGATATATTGGGTTATTGTTTGCATCTAATATTCTTGGAGGCAAAGGAGTTCTTGTGCCTCCATCGTCTTGAACTCTATAATACTCTCTTATCGGCGCCCCCAGTTGTTGCCTAATAATATTCTCTCTATAAGTAGCTTGCCATTCATCACGACCCAAACCTAGATACTCACGCGTATCTAACAGGCCATTGTTTGCATCTTGACCATGGGATAACTCATGCAGCAAATTGGTAGTCGGATTATTATCTTGCCCGCCTCCTACTACGAAAACACTTGCGCCACTCGGATTCCAGGTAATCGTGCCTCCAGCACCACCTTGCAGTGCTGCTGCCGGCGTATTCGCTAAGGTCGGCGCTAAGTCCGGATCAGTTCGTACCTGATTTGCAAAAGCAGCTACCCTTTGAGAAGGATTATAATCAAATCGATTTTCAGCCCCTTTTTGGATGGTAAATGTGTTCTTGGAGCTTTGTAATTCCCCAATCGTTGAACGTGCTTCTGCAGAACCGTTTCGCCCTGCATTTAATGCGTTTACAGCTTGCTTTAGGAAGCCCTTCACTTTCCCTCCGTACGCTGAGCCATCACTATTTGTCAAAGTACCATTGTTGTAATTGACATTCTGTTTTTTGCCAAGCCCCAAAAATCCTGTTCTAAACGTTATACCCAATGTATCACCAAGCGGATCATTGTGCAAAATTGGATTATTCCCCATCGCCGCGTAAGGGCTTTCAGCATAATTGGGTTTCGGATCTATCTGCCACCATCTTCCTAACTGTGGATCGAGGCTTCTAAACTCTGTGCTGTAAAGCTCTAACCCGCTGCCATCGCTGAACTCCTTGTTCTGCAACTCTGATCCTTTGTTGTACCGATACTTGTTTTCAGCGTACTGTGATTTCAATGCTTTGTCCGAGATGCCGGCCATAGTGAGTCCGCCCGGATAATAATGACCCTCCTCTAAGAGGCTTCCGTGCTACCTAATTTCTTTGATCAAGTAATAACTTGCGTAATTACCATTTATCCCTACCGGCTGTAATCTATCGGCGCTAATTCTCCATTTCTCGTTATCAAAAATCCTATCTGATTCAAGCTTGATTTTAAAATTGTTTGACTTCTTGTCTTTTACAAAATACGTAGGATATCTAAACCCTCTGCTATCAACAATGTAAAATGCTTTAAGTGTTTCATTATGATTTATGGTCGTATCATGAAACACATCTTTGTAGTATATTGTGTCCTTTCTGGTAATTAGGTACAACTGGTAATATAAGGAGCTGTTGTCTTTGTATGTTACCTCAAATTTCATTTGACTGGCATTTGCCTTATTTGACGCTTCTTGCACGATGATTTTTTCCTTTTTCTTTGTGCTGTTTAAAATCAAGTTGGAGCCCGATACATGCCAACATCCTTTAGCTTGAATTTTTTCAAATTCAGCATTCATTGCATACTCAAAAGTCGAATCACTCTTTAGCACTAAGTGCTCTGAAGTAAATTTGTTGAAATCCTGTTTTGGACTATTATACTTACCTATGATACTTTCTGAAGTATCTTGTTGCAAAGATACCCGCTGGCAATTCCCTTTACTGTAATTTGGCTTGGCAATAATTGAAACAAGACATGTTAAAAATATCATCCCCCAGCGACCATGATTTGTCATAAAATATTACTTTAATAGATATTTATTGATGTTGCCCCTTTTTATAATCAGCTTGATATCCTTTATAAACTTCCGTAACTGGCGTGCCTGCCTTTCCGGCATTAATAGTTTGTTGCCGAAGGGCTTTACCGGCTTTTGAATTAATGTCAATAGGCCCAGAAGGTAGCCCTTGATATGCTGGCGGCGTCATTGTCGCGCCTCTTGCTATCACACCATTATTATCCAATAAGTGAGATCTAAAAAAAACGCCATTCTCTAAGTAAGCTTGTCGATTGTATGCTGCCTTTTCATCTGATACATCATATAGCTTTCCTAAAGATTTACCGTCCACTGAAAATGATACTTGGCCGGTTTCATATTGATAGCCGTGTTTCAATTCATGTGCCGCCAATCCTACAGACTGCAACGGATTACTTCCTTTGGCAACCCCAACATCAATTTGTCCGTTTTCGCTATTGTAGCTTGTTCCCCCCTCATCCTTACTCGTATTATAAGCAACATTATAAATTTGATCGGATTTCTCTAATGTCCCAATTTCACCTAAGGTAGTTTGATATTCACTGACCAATGCTTTTGCATCATCTTCACTTATTCCTTGTGGCAAAGTACCATCCTTTATCAAACCACTTATTGTTGTGATTGAATTATTTAAAAAAGATTTAAGATTTGCGACGATTTTATCATTATCAATGATACTATCGCCATTGGCATCTACATACCGAATGGGGTTATCCGCTGTGTATTGATAAGGAGATAGAGCAAAATATTTATCAGCAAATCTATCCTGCGTAAAAAAGCGGCCTATTTGATTGTCATAAAATCTAGCTCCATAGTCGTATGCCTCTAAACCCGATCCATCGGAGAACTCTTTATTTTGCTGCTCTTTACCGTTATAGCGCAGCTTATTCTCAGCATAGTTTGATTTTAATGCTTTGTCAGAAATTCCCGCCATGGTGAGCCCAAAAGGATAATAGTGTTCTTCCTCCGTAAGAGGGCCACGGGTATGGGTGATTTGGAGATTGTCGAAGTACACGGTGGTTAGCGAATCTACATTACTTACGTAAATATAGATGTAGCCGGACTTCGGGATTTGCAAAGAAGTAGATAGTAAATTTACTGTACCACTATTAGGGCTGACCTGTACGGAGCTGCTTGCCCCCGAAACAAACCTGAATTGATCATCGAACACTACCCAGCTCAGGTAAGCCTTGGGGGCTGTGGGCCTGGGCAATGGCTCCTGGGTTAGAAAGTTGGTCGCATCTGGCTGTAGTAGCCCGGAAGCGGGTATAACGGTCCCGGTCATGTCCGTAGCGGCAGAAACGCCTGTGAGCCCAGCCGTTAGAGCCGCAAGCAGGTTGGCCACTGGAAGGGGGAGATAGCTGGCAGGTTTACCATTTTGGTTATACCAGCTGCTGACTTTGACATAAATGGAATCCCGGGCCATGACCCTGAGCGTTATAGATGGTCCTATGTTGCCATTGCCAGCACTGCCACCTACGCCTGCGACGTATTGGTTAGGGCTGGTGGTATTGTCTGTAGGATATCCGCTAATGGATGAAATCAGGGTTCTGGTATTTGCAATATGGGCATAATAGGCGTCCTCTGTAACGGAGTCTGACGGCTCCATGGTGGCCATAGGGTAGGCATCCCGCTGTTGTTGATCGGTGAGTACCAGCCTGGTATTGCCCAGATGATCTTTTAGGAAGTAGTCATAAACCAGGGTGTCTGTGCGTACCTGCCCGCTGGGATTGATGTAGGGCCTAACCCTTCCTTCCGGCTGGTTGATGAACTGGAGGATATTGTTGGTATAGACGAAGTTGCCGATGTAATCGGTGTTGGTGTAGACATTGGTTTGATTGTCCGCAGAATCAGGAAGTTCATGTACTTGTTTTTCCAGTTTGTTCCCCAGGGCATCGTAGATGTAGGTGATGGTGCCGGTAGAACCACTGGAGGGATTTACAAATACGGTAAAGGGTAAGTTCAGGAGGTTATATCCGATGTCGTTGATGCCTTTGTTGAGGTCCTCTTTGAGGTTACCATTGACGTCATAGGCATAGTCCGGTGAGCCGGAATGTCCGTTATAAAAGTCTCCTAAATGCAGGTTGGTTTTGATGGAGTCACTAACGGCAGTTAGTTGATTGCCGGCGTTATAGCTATAGGTGAGGCTGTCTATGACTTGGGATTGATTGACGATGAGTCCCTTTTGGTGCATGGCCAGGATATTGCCGTTATCATCATAGGCGGTGGCATAGTTTCTTCCATCTCCCCACCAGGCACTGAGGTCTATGTTGAGGTTGGGTCCGCCATTGGACCCTCCATTGGGATCATTCTTAGCCCAGGAGCTGCCGAATAGTTGGTTGAAGTCGGCATAGAGCAACCTGTTGGTTCTGTCGTAGGCATAGCCGTAAGCTCTCCCGAATCCATTACCCCCGCTTTTCCAGATGATGCCGGAGATGTTGCCATTCAAGGCAGTTGAGTCAAATCCCCAGTCATAGGCGATGTCCATGCCAAACCAGGTACCCTGTCCGCTGAGACTTAAGGCGGGATTGGCAAAACCCCTGTTGATGCCTTTGAGCCACCCCCGGATGTTGTAGTCATAGACCTGGGTATCGAGGGGAGAAATGGTTCCCCCTCTGCCTATCCATTTGGTTTTGACTTGCCCCAGGCGGCTATAGGCAATGGTATCAATTGTACGTAAAGAAACAGGGTTGTCGTTGATGGTCATGGTGACAGAGGCCAGCCTTGCCCGGACATCGAAGTTCTGATTGGTCTTCACCCTGAAGGAGGTATTCGCCTGGGGGTTCGTATGCCCGAGGTAGGAACAAACCACCTTTCCTAAGAAGTCATAGCGCTGGGTGAGGGTATCGATGCCCCCTTTAAAGTTATCCGATTGGGTTTGTATGGGTCTGGATTTAGCATCATAGAAGATAGCGGTTTCCAGCCAGCCACCGGTGGTGAGGTTAACGGAGTCAGCCAGCACCCTGACCCTGGAGCCGGTGGGTAGGCCTTTGACTGAGGTGTTATTGACAGCGGGTAAGGTGTCGGCATAGGCATTGGAGCCATAGTCGAGCTGGCTATTATGAAGGTTGGAGTAATGTTTGGTGGTACCCCAGTTGTAGCTATCGTAAAAATGTTCGGTCAGGGGTACAAAGGTGGCCCCTGAAGGAATGGGATTGGAGGCAACGACGGTGCTTTGAACCTTGGGACTGGGTGCAGCGGTCTGGATGGAAGCAATGAAGTTGGCGGTGGATTCTGTTGTATAGCTGCCGGTGAAGCTAATCAAGCTGGTAGCATGATAAGCGGTATCTCCGATCTGGCGTGTGGAGACGTTGAGGTTCACCGGGAGACCATTAACGGAATAAATGGAATCACTGCGGGTAGCGCCGGACAAATTAAGGGAAGCCGCATTGACCAGAGCCTGCAATTGAGCCTGGGTGCCGCTGTAGGTGGTAACCCCTGTCATGATGGGCCTGCTCAGGGAATCATAAAGGATGGTCATCCATTGGTTGCGGCTGCCCAGGTTCCCATCCTGGGAGAAGACCAGGAGGTTTCTTTGATCGTAGACGGACCAGACCCAGGCAGCACCGGGGACTTTGTTTCCGATCAAACGTCCCCTGCCATCGTATTCCTTTCGGAAACAAAGGGTATCGAGGATGGGGACCGTAACCACCCAATCATTGGCAAGGATGGCGTTCACGGCTTTGGGGGGCAAGATGACCCTTAGGCGGTTGTAATCATCATAAATATAGATAGTCGTGAGCCATCCGGTATAAACAGCCCCAGGAATGTCTCCCGCCTGGGATTTGACTTCTATGAGCTGCCCCTGATCGTCTTTGTATTGGATGGTTTGGCTTCCACGCTCATCGGTGGTGATGGTTTTATAAAGGGTCCCCGCAACATAATAAGAAGAGGTGGCGGGTTTGTTATTGGTATCGGCGGCGGTGGTATCGGGTATGCTCCAGAAGGGAACCTTATCGGTGGTGTCATTGACCAGGTAAGTGGTGGAGACGCCCTTCCCACTGCCTACCCAACTATTACCAGGGGCTAGTTGCTGAATGGGTCTATTGAGGGGAGAGGGCTCAAACTGGGTTTGCCCATAGAAGAACTTTTCCCCGTTGATGGCCGGCATCTCGGTAGGATAGGTATTGGCGTAGAAGCTATCCTGGCTGGCAAAGGGCGTAAATTGAAATAGGCCGGTAGACGCAGTGGCTTCATAGGGCAGGAACTGATAGGTCTGCCTACCATAGGCATCATAAAGAACTGGGGTTATCAGGTCCTTCCCCTGACCGGACATCTGCCAGGCGACGGTTTGAAGGGGCCTGGCCAGGCCGTCATAGTATTGGGTGGTGGTATGTACTTGTGTGGTGGAAGTGGCGCTCAACAGTGCAGTGGTAGAAGTAAAGGGCTGCTGGGCCTCATAGACCTTTATAAAGTTTATAGCTGTATCGCCCGTATAAGTAATACCTGCATAAGGAGAAAGGCTGGGTGCAGGTACCTGTGTCGTTCCGTTGGGGCTAATTGTCTGAGGGCGGGTTTGGGCCATGAGCTGCTGACCCCATATCAATAGGATCACCAGTGCCGGTATATATCGCAGAGCGTAGGAGTAAGCCATGACGATTAAGGATTGGTGAGGTGATACAAGTACATTTTGATCAGGTTGCTGTTTAAATCCAGGGTCGTCATTAGCCTTCCGTGATCATCATATTGAAAATAAGTGCTGGTGTTGGTCGGATCTGTGATGGAAGTCATGCCTAGTAGCGGTGAATAAGTATAGGTTGTTACCTGCGCCTGGGATCCCGATAAACCTGTCCTGATCTTATTGATCTCTGCACGTAATATGCTATCGGAAGCGGGGGTTTGGACATTGGGATAGAAAACATATCCCAAGCATGTGGCATAGTTGCTTCCGGTGATTTTGGCCACAGGCAGATTGTTGTTATATCCCCATAGGTAGACCGTATGTGCGCCGCCATTGAGGTATTGTTCAGTGAAGTTGCCCGAGCTGTCGTATTGCACATAGTTCATGATCAATGAATCAGAAGAAGAGGCATAAGTCTTTTGCATACTCAGGTGGTAACGGTTACCATTGAAAGCCGCATAACTGTTGTGAAATCCTTTGATCAGATGGGTTTGGGTACTGGACACCTTTTGGGAACTGACTTCCACCGTGCCCAGATAGTTCCGGTTGATTAAAGTATCGTATATAGCAATATCGGATGCCGTGAGGCCAAAAATAAAATCAGTGGATGGGCTGAAGGGGTAACGGTAATTGGTATAAAGGTTGACGCCGTTATTCAGGTATTCGATGGTTTGCTTTATGAATGGCTGGTTAGGGTTTAAATAATAGGTGTAATCGGTTCTGAGGGTCATGGACCCATTGGTAGCTCCGCTGATGGAATAGCTATGGGTAGGCCCGGTAAATTGTGAGGTGAGGTAATAGGGGGTCCAGCAAGCTGCATTAACATATCCATAGGAATCCACCCAATCAGATATTTTAAAGGCCAGCGATGAATCAATGAGCTGTGCGCCCCAATTGGGATCGTTTATGCCATAGTAATTGGTAGAGTCTTCTTCTAGTAAATTTCCTAATGTATCATAGCGCCTTTGGGATATTAGTTTCCCTCTTGTATAGGATAGGTCTGGAGCGACGTAGGGATAGGTGAAGAAAGGGGTCATGGATAAATCGTCAAATTGAAAACTGAACAATTGATCTGTATACCCATTGCCGGTTTGAATAGTCCGCACCTGGGGATAGACCACATAGGAACTTCCGGATGAATTAAGCGGATAGTTACTGCTGGACCAAAGTCGGTAGAAAAAACAAGAATCTGATGCTGTCGTACAGGTACCCTGACTGGCAATGATGGGGATGGAAATTAATAGCCCACTGGTGAGTGCGGAGTCTGCATCGTAATTATATAATTTGTATTTGAACTGGGTGTTCAAGGTTTGGCCTGTGACAGGATCGTAATCATTGATTTGTTGTACCCTGACACCACCCACATTCATATTGGCTGTATAATAAGCCCGGCCATATACATCAATGAATGTTGCAGGGAGTTGTAGCTGATTCCAGGTAGCGGTAAAAGAATTACAGGTGGAAGATGCCGTGTTAAAGGTGAACTCGACCAGGTAATGCCCGTTGATAAGGCTAATCGTTTTGCTTGAAGTACTAGTAAAGGTGAAAAGTGTTCTTTGTGTTATGGAATCCAGAATGGATACGGTATAGCTGCCATAGATGCCCGCCCACACTATGTTATAGCTCCAGGCTACACTACCATTGCTACTGTTGACATCAAAGTAGGCTTGGTATTGGGGGGCTGTCGTGGGAAAGGTCGTCCAGGTAGTGGCGGAAAGTGTTTTGGTTTGAAAATAGGCAGGATCTGGATTCACCTGAGAGACACTTTCATAGAGGGCCGTATTATTCTCATACGTAAACTGGCGATAGCCCCCACTGGGATAGGTAATCTTAGTGAGCATATTGGCCATGGCTGCCGGGAAGTAAGCCCTTCGGTCTCCGAGAGCAAACTCCGTACTGGGAGTGCCGATTAAGTTATAGGTGCCATTAGGTATAAGGGTTGAGTTATTATCCTTTCCATTGTAGTATCCCCAGTAATCCTGGCCCGCACTCATATAATTGGGCAGGTTATAGCCGGTATAATAGGAGAATGTATACCCCAGGCTATCGGTACCTCCATTGCCGCAATCCGAAAGGCTGCTTAAATACAAGCGGTTGGAACCAGTTCCACTTCCGTTATTAAAATACCCATAATTCAAATGATAGGCATGTTGCAGATTATGGTTGAGATCATACTGTTTAATGGAGTCCACCCTTAAACCCCCTAGATAATCGATTCTACCCGTATCGTTATACAAGACGGTAGAATCTATCGGCGTGACAATGGTTTTGACATACCTTTCAAAAGTTGCTTCGATGGACAATACATCATCCGAATAAGAATCACTTGGTTTGCATGCATAGGTGACTGTCGCACCTAAAGGAGCATATCCTCCGGCCCTGGTTTCAAAACTGGCTGCGGAAGAATCATAGGAAAACCGGACAACATTTTCCTGGTTCATATCATCAATTTCCATGAGGTACCAGGTGATATAATAATAGCAATCCGGGGGCAAGGTTGTATACCCATTCTCAGATGAAAAATCTAAATCAACTGCATCGACGTTACGAATTGTTTGCGCCTTATTGAGTCCGAAATAATATTTATTGCCTTTGGTATCGGTCAATATCCATCCAATAATGGGATTACCCTGGCCGGGAATGCTTAGAAAGATGGGCACAATAGTTATTCCTGAGGGAGATTGTATATGGACCTTCCCTTGTTCATCAAAAAAGAATTTTCCACTGAGTCCATTGCAGGAGAAGTAATATAAGTCAGGTTGCAAATCCAATTGATTGTTGAGCACCTCTTGAGCCATATATACGCTGGAATCAGTACCCAAATCATGATTAAAATTACTAGGCTTATCACTGGAGTACAAATAACCAATGTTAGGGGCATCGTCGGGAGCCCCTCGCATGGCTCTGGTAATGCTACCCCCAACACTTAAACTCCAACCTAGTCCAACCGAGCTGGCAATTTCTTCTACCTTAAGGGCAGTACCTGCATAATCGAGTGTTACAGGGATTTGTATATTCCCTTTTCCAGCCGTTAGGAGCGGAATGCTGGTAGGCACTGTGCCTGTAAAGCTACCTACCGGTTGGCTCAGTGGTTTGAACAAAGCAGCCTCGTTGGGAGGTAAGGGGGCTACGTTGGGCTGGGAGCCGTCATATTGGGCTTGAACGCGGATGGTAATGCTGAATGCAACAAGTAAGATGATGATGATTTTATTCATAAGAGTTTTCGCTGAGTCAGTTAAAAATTATACCCCACTCTAAACTTTATCGCCTGCCCCTGAGGCGCCTCCTGCCTGTACAGGAAGTCATAGAGCACCTGCACATTCCCCTGGAGCTTGGAAGAGATCTTATACTTCCTTTCCAATCCCAAAAGGGCCGACGGCATCCACGCACTCGCATTGCGCAGATCGTTGATACTGGCAAACTGGGTGAGGTAGTTCTCCTCATATCCACCGATCACGTAATAAGACTTTTTGATCTTCCAGTCCATATAAGACCTCAAGCCCACAGCCTGGTTGGAGAGTTGGATGTCGTTCCAGCCTGTTCCCATGCCAGCCGTATAAGCCAACCCGACGCCTATGGTACTCTTATCATTGATGTTATAGCCCAGGGTCAGTCCCAGGTTCGCTGTGGCTGGGAAATCCCAGGTGGATTGGGCAAACTGTACATTGGCTCCGTATTCCAGACGCTTTAGGAAAGTCTTTGTCTTTTGAGCATTGGGCTGGAATCCTGGGGGCAAG
>CAJCIQ010000051.1 GCA_903970475.1 Beijerinckiaceae bacterium | reverse complement strand
CACGTCACACATGGCCGTCATGTCCACCGTCGTACTCTTCCGCGGAACTTTTACTCTTGGCATTGTCTCCAGTTTTAAGCGCTAATAATAAATAAGATGCTCTTTTTCCGTTTTTCCATAAAAATCCGGCAACTTTTTTTTTGCCCGATTATTTATAGTTGGAAGCAAAGCTCTGAGTCAGCGTAAAACCAGATTCGTCAATACCGTAGGTAATGCTGTCGATACGGGTGGTAAATACGTTGTACATGATGATGGAGATAGCGGAAGTACCGATACCTAAGGCGGTGTTATACAAGGCCTCAGAGATACCTTTTGCCAGGTCGTTAGCGGCAGAAGAACCACCCGCTTCACCGAGAGAGGAGAAGGCGCGGATCATCCCGATTACCGTACCCAACAGACCGATCAGGGTAGCTACGGAAGCAATAGTGGACAGGAACACCAGGTTCTTTTCCAGCATGGGCAGTTCCAGCGCAGTAGCTTCTTCAACTTCTTTCTGGATGGTCAGTACCTTTTGCTCGGTATCCAGCTCGGTATTACCGATCATTTCTTTGTATTTGCGCAGACCCGCTTTCATTACGTTTGCAACAGAACCTTGTTGTTTGTCGCACTCCTGAAGAGCAGCGTCTACGTTTTTGTTAGCCAGGTGATATTGTACTTTGCGTACGAAATCGGCAATGCTTCCTTTACCCAATGCTTTTGTAATGGTCAGCAAACGTTCGATAACGAATACAACTACAATCAGGAAAAGTGTGATCAAGAGAGGAACGATAGGTCCCCCTTCGTGCATCTTACCCATCCAGTTGATCCCTTTTCCGTTCTGATAGTTGCCGTCGGCACCCAATACGAAAATGTAAAAGCTTACACCAGCGACCAAGCAAATGATGGGAGCAACCCAGGAAACAGTGTTGCCATTCTTTTTTGCTTGCACAGATGTCCCAGCTTTTGCAGCAGTTGCACTTGCGGCGGCAGTTACAGTTGATTTAGTTTCAGCCATGATCTTTGTTTTTTCAATGTTGATGAATGATGAAAAATGGTTTTAGTACAGCAATTCTAAGCAAAAAAGTATTTTAAAAAACAAATTATAAAAACAAAAATTTTTATAGAAGCCTGGAAAGTTAGTAAAATAATGTTGACAATCAGGGGTGATAAATTACGGTTACTTTAAATATATTCCAAATCATTTATTCCAACTCATCCAAAAAAAAGCCTGCTTCCTTCACTAAAACTGGTTCTTTTCCCTGAAATTGGGCTCTTTAATAGTATAACAATAAACCAAAAAGACAGCTATGAAGAAATTGCTTCTTCCGCTTGCGGCGCTGTGCTGTATTGAATTTCAGGCCCTCGCGCAAGATAAAAAACACCCTGGGCCGGGTTCCGATACGACAGCCAAAACATCCTCAGCACCTAAAGAAAGTTCCAAATCTGGGCCTAAAGCCTACAAAGATGTCATTACCGCTAAGGCCATCACCAAACAAGGTCTGTTTACTGTTCACCACGTCGATGATAAATGGTACTTCGAAATCCCGGATTCTTTAATAGGGAGGGAATTTATGGGTATCACCCGTTATACCAGAACACCAGGAGGAGCTGGGATCTATGGAGGTGAGGTTGCCAACCAGCAAACCATGCGGTGGGAAAAAGGGCCTGATAATAAGCTTTTTCTACGTACCGTCACCCTGATCAGCATAGCTAAAGACAGTACAGAACCCATTTATAGGGCCGTCCGTAATTCCTATATGGACCCTATTGCTGCTGCTTTTGATATTAAAGCTTTAGGCGCCGACTCTACATCAACGGTTATTGACGTAACCGAATTCTTTAAAGGTGATAACCAGGTTGTATCCCTGGACCCCAATATAAAAAAGGCTTTCAGTCTGGGCGGTTTAGCTTCTGACCGTTCGTACGTAGAGTACATCAACTCCTATCCCATTAATACAGAGGTGCGTACCATTAAAACCTGGTCCAGCTCTCCATCAAGTCCAAGCCCCCTGAATCCCTTCGGAGGCCGTTCTTTTCCCGCAGCAGGCGATGCAGGGGTGGTAACCTTTGAGATCAACACTTCGTTTATCATGCTGCCCAAAACGCCCATGAAAAAGCGCCTTTTTGATCCCAGGGTAGGTTTTTTCTCGGATGATTACACGGTATTCTCTGATGACCAGCAGAAAGTGGAGGAGTCCAATTTTATCGTTCGCTGGAGATTAGAGCCCAAAGATGAAGATCTGGATAAGTTTAACAGAGGGGAACTGGTAGAGCCTAAAAAGCAGATTGTCTATTATATAGATCCCGCTACCCCAAAAAAATGGAGGCCTTACCTGATCCAAGGTGTAAATGATTGGAATAAGGCCTTTGAGCAAGCGGGCTTTAAAAATGCCATCATCGCAAAAGAATGGCCCGAAAGCGACACCACCATGAGTCTGGAGGATGCCCGCTATTCTGTCATCCGGTATTTTGCCTCCGATATAGAAAATGCCTATGGACCCAATATCCATGACCCGAGAAGCGGTGAAATCCTGGAAAGTCATGTGGGCTGGTATCACAATGTCATGGAATTGCTCCACGACTGGTACTTTATTCAAACGGCTGCGGTTGATCCCAAAGCCAGGTCTATGAAGTTCGACGATACCCTCATGGGTAATTTGATCCGCTTCGTTTCCTCCCATGAAATCGGACATACACTAGGCTTGAGGCATAATATGGGCTCCAGCAGCACTGTACCTGTAGAATTACTCAGGAACAAAGCTTGGGTAGAAGCCCATGGCCATACCCCATCCATTATGGACTACGCCAGGTTTAACTACGTAGCCCAACCTGAAGACAGCATCAGCGAAGTCGGTTTGTTCCCCAGAATAGGGGACTATGACCGCTGGGCCATCCAATGGGGCTACCATCCTATTTTGGGCAACAGTACGGATAAGGATGATAAAAAGACCCTGAGCAAGCTCATTATTGACAGCCTAAACCACAATCCCCGCTTGTTCTTTGGTACAGAAACCAATTCATACGATCCCCGGGAACAAACGGAAGACCTGGGTGATAATAGTATGAAAGCCAGTGCTTATGGTATTAAAAATCTGAAAAGGATCATTGTTCACCTCCCAGAGTGGACCAAAGAAGAAGCGGACACCTATGACAATCTGGAACACATGTACCAACAATTGTACAATCAGTTCCAGATGTATATGATTCACGTTATCAAGAACGTGGGTGGTATTTATGAGACGCCCAAAAGTATTGAGCAACCCGGAGATGTATATACCATTAACCCCAAAGCAAGGCAACAGGAAGCCGTGGCCTTCCTCAACGAACAGCTTTTTGCTACGCCTACCTGGTTGTTGGATAAAAACATACTCAACAAGTTCTCTAACCCCCTCAATGAATCTATCTCTGATCTTCAGGATAATGTACTCAGATCACTGCTTTCAACTGCCAGACTTGAACGCATGATTATTGCAGGCAATCGGGCTTCCGATACCTATACCGTGTCCGCCCTGTTGTCCGATTTGAATAAGGGAATTTTCACCGAACTAGGAACAGGTAAGACCATAGACAACTATAGGCGCAACCTACAGAAGATTTATATAGAAAGATTGGATGCCCTGCTCAACCCTCAGGCCACAGCGATTGTATCCTTCAATGGCAACAGATTGTCCATCACCAATGGAAGAGATCCCGTGAAATCTGACATACCTTCTGTCGTCAGAGCCAACC
Source organism: Beijerinckiaceae bacterium (assembly GCA_903970475.1). Classification (GTDB taxonomy): domain Bacteria; phylum Bacteroidota; class Bacteroidia; order Chitinophagales; family Chitinophagaceae; genus Dinghuibacter. Next base: position 9,323 of record CAJCIQ010000051.1, on the reverse strand, counting down.
TGGTTAGCCTCCGAAACAGGATTAAGGCTACGGCAGCCACCTCTGGTGATGAATTGACCAAGGACCACCTGCTAGACCTGTCCGAAAGAATCACCAACGCCCTGGAGCCCAAGAAATAAATTCCGGTGCGGCGTCAATTGGAAGTCCAATAAGCCCCCCTAAACAGCAAAGTACCGCAGGAGAAAAAAGCCTGTGGTATTTTGGTTTAGGGGGGCTTTATATTACGGGACCCCTGTCTGAGCGCCCTATTCGTACCGCAAAGCGACAATGGGATCCAAACGCCCCGCCTTGATCGCCGGAATAATCCCAGCCAGCAATCCCGTCACAGAACAGATCAATATGCCGCCCAGGGCCCAGCCCCAGGGAACCACAAATCCCGTAGACAGTACTAAGGAAAATATATTCCCAACCCCAACCCCCAGGACGATACCGCAGGCAGCACCCATCAGGGAGATCAATATGCTTTCCAATAAAAATTGAGTCCGGATAGTACCCCTCTTTGCCCCCAGGGACTTGGACAATCCAATTTCCCGGGTACGCTCACTGACAGCCACCAGCATGATATTCATCAACCCTATGGCTGCTCCGCCTAAGGTAATCAGCCCTATAATAAAAGCCGCGGCAGAAAGATAGAAGGTCAGGCTTTCCAGCTTTTGGGCAAGGCTGTCACTACGGTCTATGTAGAAATTATTATCATCCGTCACCGATAGCCCCCGGACCTGCCGGAATATCCCGGTAGCTTCCCCAATGGCCGCTTCCATTTGTTTGATATTATTGACCGTGACGGACAAGTTCAGGGAAGCAGAAGAGCCCGCATATAGCCTGCGTACGCTTTCCAACGGCGTAATGACAATATTATCCAGGCTCAGCATGGAAGAAGCACCTTTGGCCTGTAGCACCCCAATAACCCTATATCTGTTGGCGCCCGCACGAATAACCGCATTCACCGCATTTTTCCATCGGTCTCCAAATATTTTGAAAGCAACGTCCCGGCCTAAAATGACTACATTCCGCCCCGACTGTAGATCCACCAAGGAAAAATTTCGGCCTGTAGCAAGGGTGTAGCCACTACTAACCAGGTAATTTTCATCTCCGCCTATGAGCCGGACATTGGGATTTGTTTTTTTCTCCTCAAAATACACAGTGGTAATATAATCCCCGATTTGGGATATACTCACTGCCGCCGGGAACAGGAAGCGTTCCTTAAAGTCCTCCGCCTGTCTATAAGTAATGATTTGTCCTTCCCTGGACTTTTTTTCAGCCGCCTTTTTAGACGTCTTTTTAACGTCTCCACCGTTGTCATCTCCTCCCCCAAAGAAATCATTGCTTTGGTAATGGATGACAAAGGTATTGGAGCCGAGTAAGGTAAAATTCTCGTAGATACTATTGTTCATGGCATCTATGGCAGTCATAATACCCACCAGAGCCATGATCCCAAAAGCGATGATGGTAACGGTAATACCCGTACGCAGCCGGTTGGATCGAACTGTCTTCCAGGCAAGGTCAAAAGTATCAGCAAATTTCATAAGCAGAAATCTGCCTTAAATATACCGAAACCTTATAAGGATAATAAGTTGTTGAGCAAAACCTCATAGGGGAAGATACCCAAAGCCAGGATCAGGACGCACAACACCACCAGCCAGAACTTAAGCCCCCTGCTTACCGGAGCCATTTCAGGATTCCCCTCCTTAAAGTACATGGCGATAATCAGCCGGAAGTAGTAGTAAATGCTGATAGCTGCGCAGATCACGGCGAAGATGACCAACCAGAAAGGACCTCCTGCTTTAGCCGTGGCCACCAACATATAATATTTACCGAGAAATCCCCCCGTTAGCGGAATACCTGCCAGGGAGAGTAAGCATATGGTGGTCGTAGCAGCCAGTAATGGTTCTTTCTTTGCTAGTCCATTAAAACCCTGGAACCCGGGATCGGCCACCCTGGACAACAAGGCAAACACACCGATAGTAGCCAGGACATAGGCTGCTGTATAAACCAGGAAGCCTTCTTTGGCCATGTCATTATGCGCATAGATAGCCAGCAGCATAAACCCTGCCTGTGCTATAGAGGAATAAGACATCATCCTTTTAGCGCTTTGCTGGAACACAGCCGTCAGGTTTCCGATCAATAGGGTCAGGAAGATGATCACCTGCATCGCCAAACCCCAGGAACCCTGCACGGAAGCAAAGCCACCGGCAAACATGCGGAAGAAAGCGATAAAGGTTCCGGCCTTTACGATCGTGGCCATGAAGGAGGTAAATACCGTGGGGGCCCCATCATAGACATCCGGTGTCCAGAAGTGGAAGGGCGCCGCCGATACCTTGAAGGCCAGTGAGAACATTAATAACAAGGCGCCTACCGCTGACAGGGTGGGCAGGCTGGTAAAACTAAACCCGAAAGGAGAAGGGGCTGGTACAATAGCCAGAGAGCCGCTATCCCCATAGATAAAAGCAATCCCCAACAACATGATACCTGTAGAGAATGATCCCATCAGGAAATACTTCAGAGAAGCTTCGTTGCTTTTGAGGTTCTTCTTATCTGATCCAGTCAGGATATATAAAGGAATCGAGATGATTTCTATGCCGAGGAATAGCATCAACAAGTTGTTGAAGGAAGAAGCAATGACAATACCCGTTAATACAAAAAAGATCAGGGCATAATAGTCAAATCCACCGGTACCGACGTTTTCAATTTCCCTCCCGGAAACCAGGAAGTACATTAGGGTGGCTACCAGAACGATGGAAATAAACAAAACGTTGTATCCCCTGAAAGCCAGCATGTCGTTAAAGGTGGACGTAGTAATGACTACAGTACTCATATCGCCCAGGTTACCGAGCAGTAATATGAGTACACCTGCAATAGCGAGACCGGTGGCAATTCCCTTTTTCTTCAGCGCAATGCCACTGAACATCATCACTATTCCCCAAAAAATTGACAGTATAAGTACGTTCATTTTCTAATTCCGTATAATCTGAATACTATGAAAATTATATATGTTGAGCGACAGTGTGCACCGTGTCCATGGTCATCTTAAACAAAGGTTGTGGATTCACCCCGTATAAAATGATGAGCACCGTGATCCCTGCCAGGATCAGTTTCTGATTAAGGCTAAGGTCCGTCATGGTTTTGGTCAGGCTATTGGTATCTCCATAGATCACCTTCTGTACCATCCTTAAGGTATACACCGCTCCCAAGATGATACTCAAACCCGCTACCGCCATATACCAGGCGCTGAACTGATAGAGTCCGTTAAACATCAGGAACTCTCCGATAAAGGCGTTGGTCAAAGGCAGGGCCACGTTGGCCAGGGACATAATCACCAGTAAAATGGCCAGGGAAGGAGCCGTGATGGCCAGTCCACCCAATTCGCTCATTTTACGGGTACCCAGTTTCTGTTCTATGGCGTCTACCACAATCCACAATCCTATGATGTTGACGCCGTGGTTGAACAACTGAACCAATACCCCTTGAAGACCCAACTCACTTACGGAGAACACCGCTGCACACATCAGGCCTATATGGGCTATGGAAGAATAGGCAATCATGCGCTTGAGGTCATCCTGCTTCATGGCTACCAGAGACGCATAGATCATTCCCACAACGCTAAGTCCAATGACCACATGACCGTACTCGTGGACGGCATAGGGGAAAATGGGTAATACCCAGCGGATCACACCCAATAGTCCCATTTTCACCATTACCCCACTTAGGATCATGGTTACAGATGTAGGGGATTGCTCGTAGGTATCGGGCTGCCAGGTATGTAAAGGCCATATGGGCATTTTAATAGCGAAGGCCACGAAGAACAACCAAAAGAGAACACTTTGCTGATCGGGACTCAACTTCATGGCATATAGGGAAGTCAGGGAAAAGCTTTGACCAGGGTTGAGCACATACAGGTAAATCAGTCCCACCAGCATCAACAAAGAGCCAATGAAAGTATAGATGAAGAACTTGAACGTTACCGCAATCCTGCGTTCCCCGCCCCAACCGGAACAAAGGAAGTAAACAGGGATCAGGGCCAATTCCCAAAAGAAGTAGAACAACAGCCCGTCGGTCGCCAGAAATACACCCATCAAGCCAGCTTGGGACAGGAGCATTAATGCATAATACCTGGAAGGATCTTTATAGGTATTCTTGTAAGTGGATATAAATACAAGTACCAAGGAAATACCCGTCAGCAGGACCAGAATGGTACCCATTCCATCCAGAGACAAAGAAAAGGAGGACCCCAGGTTGGTCAGGAAGGGTGCCTGAAAACTTTTGGCCGACTTATCTGTGCAGATAGCCGCGCCTATAGATATGCCCAGGGTAGCCAGGGAAGACAATAGAGAGAAGAGCTTTGCCGCATTCCCCTGCTTCAGGAAGAAGGTCGCGAGCCCTGTTGCCACTGGAATCAATATAAGTAACAATGCTAACATAAAGCCTACCCTGGTTTTAAATGAGATTTGGGAAGAATAGTTGAAGAACAAACAAGACCACGATACCAATGACCATCAGCAGCACATAGATGCCTACCTGTCCACTCTGCAACAGCCTGATCTGACGGCTGCCGTATTGAACCAGTTTACCTACCCCATTGACCAATCCGTCAATGCCCAGTTTCTCCACCACATTATTGAGGAATCCAGCTATCCAGTTGATGGGTTTTACAATGATGGCATCATATAATTCGTCCACATACCATTTGTTCTCTAGGATTTTGGCTAGTCCAGTTGACTCTTTCACTTCGGCCAGGGTAAAGTTTTTGAACTTCATGTATCCCCAGGTGCAAAAGCCTATGATCAGTACCAGGCTACCAATGGTCAACGCCCATTCCGTAGAGGCGGCAATTTCTCCTGGAGGAGCCGCCACATGGGAGTTGGCAAACACAGGTTCCAGGAACTTACTTAACACATGCGCGTTGGGGGCCATAAACTCCGGTATGCCTACCCATCCACCAACTACACTTAGGACGGCCAGTACAATCAGGGGTATGGTGATGGCCGCAGGACTCTCATGGAGGTGATGTTCCTGATCATGGGTTCCCCTGAATTTACCCGCAAAGGTCAGGCTATAGAGACGGAACATATAGAAAGCCGTCATCAACGCACCCAGAATACCTATGACATATAGTACGGGATTGTGCGCATATGCCCTGGACAGGATTTCATCTTTGGAGAAGAAGCCCGCAAAGGGGAATATACCAGCAATGGCCAGACAGCCGATCAAAAAGGTAATGCTCGTAACCGGCATAAACTTCCTCAGGCCTCCCATCTTACGAATATCCTGTTCCCCGCCCATGGCATGGATGACAGAACCAGCGCCCAGGAATAGGAGCGCTTTAAAGAAGGCATGGGTCATCACGTGAAATACGGCTCCGGTATAGGCACCAACACCCAGGCCCAGAAACATGTAACCCAATTGGCTAACCGTAGAATAAGCCAATACCTTTTTAATATCGTTTTGCTGAATGGCGATAGAAGCCGCCAGGATGGCTGTACACAGCCCAATCACAGCGATGACCCCTTGTGTAGCCGGAGCCAGGGAATACAATACGTTGCTACGGGCTATCATATAGATACCAGCGGTCACCATGGTAGCCGCGTGGATCAGCGCAGATACCGGTGTAGGGCCAGCCATGGCGTCGGGTAACCAGGTGTATAGCGGAATCTGGGCAGATTTACCCGTGGCGCCTATGAATAACAGTAAGGTAATTCCGGTCAGTACATGGGCAGAAGCCCCTGGTCTGGCCTGGGAAAAAACATCCGCATAATTGACAGAACCAAACTGGGCGAAAATCCAGAATATGCCGATCAGAAAAGCCAGGTCTCCAATACGGTTCATGACAAAGGCCTTACGGGCAGCATAGTTGTAATCCGCATTTTTAAACCAGAATCCAATCAGCAGATAGGAGCAGAGCCCCACCCCTTCCCAGCCAATGAACATGATTACATAATTGGACCCCAACACGAGGAGGAGCATCGAGAACACAAACAGGTTCAGGTAGGCGAAGTAACGGGCATAAGAACTCGGTGATTCATCATGCATATAGGAAGTACTATACACATGGATGAGGAAACCAACCCCCGTGATGATGAGCAAAAACAGCACGGATAACTGATCCACCTGAAAAGCAAAGGGGACATTCAGTTTCCCTACATGAATAAAATCGAACAAATTGACCGTGACGGCACTGAATCCGGGGGTCCGTACTTCATTGAAGATAAGTAGGCTCACCACAAAAGAGGCCAGCAACGCAGCACTTCCTATGATGCCCACCAGGGGTTTGGGCAATACATTACGTCCTAAACCATTGATCAGGAATCCGATCAGCGGGAACATAGGGACTAAGTAGACTAATTGGCTCATATGCAACTTCCAGCTATTATTTGGGCGCCACAGGTATTACCTGTGATGCGTCTAGTGTTTTAACCGATTCAAAAAATTCACGTCCACAGAATGGGTATTCCTGTACATCATAACGATGATGGCTAACCCCACACTTACTTCCGCCGCTGCAACCACCATGATGAAAAACACAAACATTTGTCCATCCGTTCCCGCAGTTGTACCCGCAGGTCCCGCGTTGATGGCAGCTACTGCATGATGGGCTTTTGAAAAAGCAACCAGCAGCAGGTTCACCGCATTTAACATCAGCTCAATGCACATGAAAATGATGATGGCATTGCGGCGGGTGAGCACGCCAACCACCCCAATGCAAAAAAGGATGACCGCCAGAAAAATATAATAGTTGATAGGCATAATCTAATTTTTTTTACCGATGACCACTGCTCCGACCATAGCACTCAGAAACAGGACTGAGCTGATTTCAAAAGGCAGTACATATTGGGTGAACAGCACCTTCCCCAGGTTCTCAATCAGCCCTATATCACTTCCAGTTTCCGCTATCCTCGCCTTAGCATCTACGTTCTTCAGGGCGGCAATGATGACCAGCGCCAAACAGCCCCCCGCAATCACCCCGGCGAATTGCAGCCATTTGTTTTTCTGAGGCTCCGCATCCGCATTGAGGTTCATGAGCATGATCACGAACAGGAACAATACCATGATGGCCCCCGCATAGACTATCACATTCACCACAGCCAGGAACTGGGCATTCAGCAGGATATAATGCCCCGATATAGAAATAAACGTAATAATCAACCAGAGCACGCTGTATACCGGATTCTTCCTGGTAATGACCACCAGGGCACTGAAAACGGTCAGCGCGGAAAGTAGCCAAAATAAAATCTGAGTCACGTTCATTTGTCTATTGAATTTAGAGTTGTCCCCTTGCTTTTGCCAGCTCCTGAGCCTGCGTTTTGGGATCAGGTATCAAGAGTTCGTTTTTACCGTATATGAAGCCCTTACGCTGGTAATTAGCAGGAGCAAACGTTTCAGACAGATAAATGGCGTCTTTAGGGCAAGCCTCTTCACACAATCCACAGAATATGCAACGCAGCATATTGATCTCATAGCGTGCGGCATACTTTTCTTCCCTATAGAGGTTTTCTTCGCCGGGTTTACGCTCGGCAGCCTCCATAGTAATGGCTTCCGCTGGGCAGGCCACAGCACAAAGACCACAAGCCGTGCAGCGCTCACGCCCTTCCTCATCCCTGTTGAGCACCTGTACACCACGGAAAACGGGGCTGAATGTGCGCTTTTCCTCCGGGTATTGGATGGTAGGTTTCTTCTTAAGGAAGTGCTTTCCGGTGATCAGCATACCTTTAAAAATATTCCATATATAGATGCGCTCTACCCAGGTCATGGGCTTGCGTTCCACCGGTTTCGATCTATTTGTTAGCGATTGCATAGCGTATCTTTATTGGTATTAGTGCTGTGTATGCAATAAAATGACTACTGCAGTGATCAGCAAGTTTATCAAAGCCAAAGGTATCAATCCTTTCCAGCCCAGGTTCATCAATTGGTCGTAGCGGAACCGCGGAACGGTCCAGCGTATCCACATGAATACCGTAATGAATGCAGCCGTTTTAGCAAACAGGAAAATAAATCCAGCCAAAGCAGCAAAATTCGGATCAGCGATGTGAATAAAAGGTATATGGTATCCACCGAAATATAACGTGGCCATGATCACCGAAGAGATGAACATATTGACGTATTCAGCAAACAGGTAAAAGCCCAGCTTCATGGAAGAGTACTCCTGGTGATAACCGAAGTTCAGTTCACTTTCGGCCTCAGAAAGGTCAAAAGGGGTACGATTACATTCTGCCAGGGCGCAGACAAAAAAGATTAAGAAACCCAGGGGTTGAAGAACAATATTCCAGTAGCCCTGGTGCGCCTGTTGTTCTACTATGACGCCCAAACTCAGCGAACCGGTATGTAATACCAGCGCAATGAGGGCAAGACCCATAGCTAATTCATAGGAGATGATCTGAGAAGCGCCACGCACTGCCGCCATCAGGGAGAATTTATTGTTGGACGCCCAACCTCCGATCATGACTCCGTATACACCCATGCTCACTACGCCAAAAACATAAAGGATACCTATGTTCACGTCTGCAATCTGCAATGGAACGTCCCTACCAGCAATATGCAAATGACTAGCCCAGGGAACGACTGCCGAAGTCATCATGGCGGTCAGCATGGCCAGACAGGGGCCTAACAGAAACAGAATCTTGTTAGAGGAAGCGGGGAATATCTCTTCCTTCATAAAGAGCTTCAAGCCATCAGCCAGTGGCTGAAGTAAGCCCAAAGGGCCTGCCCTGTTGGGCCCAATGCGATCCTGTATCCAGGCTGCCACCTTACGCTCCCACCAGGTGGAATACATGGCAACACCCAGGGAAATGGAGATGATGATAACAATCAGTATCAGTTTCTCCAGCAGAAATATCCAATCTATCGCTAACAGGTGCATATGGTAAGTCTCTTTATTTGTTCTCTATTCCGTTGAAATTGTCAGAGCGGGCAGGTCCAGGCAGTCTGGATAAATCGATTTCAGGTCTGTTAACCTCACTCACACTGTGAATATCCATGAGTAGCCTTGGATTGCGCCCCATTACTTCCGGCTCGATTTCCATGGGCTTATGTACACCCACGTAGTGGTTGGCAGAAATAACCGAATGCTTGTCCACTTTGCTGGGCCCTTCAATCACCCAATCAGAAGCCTTCTTCTTTTCAAAGCGACATTCGTTACAAATCCAGTCTTCCACTTCACCCCACTGATCTTTACGAGCCGTCACCCGGAATACTTCATCTCCCCTGAACCACAATTGAACCTTACCGGAACATTTGGGGCAATCCCTGTGTGCGTCTACGGGCTTGAGGAACCAAACCCTGTTTTTAAACCGGAATGTTTTATCGGTTAAAGCCCCTACCGGGCATACGTC
>CAJCIQ010000050.1 GCA_903970475.1 Beijerinckiaceae bacterium | reverse complement strand
GACAGGCTCCTTCAAATAGGGGTTGCAGGGTATCTGCTAAAGAATTCTACCCGTCAGGAACTAGTGGGTGCCATTAAAAAAGTGGCGGACAATGGGTATGCTTTCAGCGACGAGGTCCAGGCTTCCATACTAAATAATTATTCGGAGCCGGAAAAGCACCGGAAAGGGCCTGAGATCATACTTACCCAACGAGAAATAGAGATATTGCGGCTCTTGGCTAAAGAGTATACGAACGATAAAATTGCTTCACTCCTCCATATTAGCTTCCGGACCGTAGAAACGCACCGGAAGAATATGATGCACAAGACAGGCGCAACCAACCTGGCTGGTTTGCTTGGATATGGTTACGGACAAGGGCTGATATAGGTGTATTTATAGTGCCGGCTGTTTTTTCCTGATGAGGAGGTCGGCGAAGCGTTCCATTTCTTCTAGTTGAGGGCTGCACTGTAAAAGAAAGAAATCCACACCAGCTGATTCAAAGGCGCCTATTTGATCCTCAACCTGGGCAGGGGTGCCGACAAGGCCGCTCCGGAGCCCACGGTTAGAGACTGAATAGTCTTCAAGCGATACTTTTTGTTCGAGCTGTGTGCCCGCAAGCCATTGCTGGTAGTTATTATATCCTGGACTACCAGGTTGGACATTGGTAATGCGTTCCAATTCCTTTTTGACAGCCTGCGTGGTGTTACGGATGATACTATATGCGGCTACGCCGAATTGCATGGGCGGCAGGCCTTTCTTTTCCCTCCTTTCTTTCATGTCCCGGATGCGGACGCTGATCGTATCAGGGGAATCCCCGTGCATGACATAGCCGTCGCAGGTACTGGAGATGAGGTCTTTGGCGGTTTCGGATTCGCCTCCTGCATAGAGTGGTGGGCGTGGCTGCGACAGGGGCTTGGGCTGTAGGGTATTGTTGGCAACCTGGTAGTATTTGCCCTGATGGCTAAAGCCGTCCTGGCTCCATACGCCGTTGAGGATAGTGAGCCATTCCGCAGTGCGGGCATAGCGGTCGTCATGTTGTTCGAAGCCGACACCATATTTGGTTGCTTCATCTTTCCACCAGGAAGAGACAACATTCAAAGAGAGGCGGCCCTTACTTATATGGTCGATGTTGGCTGCCTGTTTGGCTAACAACGCAGGGTTATGGAACGTGGGACGTACGGCAACCATTAATTCCTGGCTATAGGTAACGGCGGCAAGGGCGGCAGCAGTAGACCAGGCATCAAGCGATGGTGCATGCTCTCCCTTGATGTCATTGAGGTTGAGTTCTGCAATGAGCGCGAGGTCAAAGCCGATCGCTTCACTGCGGATAGCGAGGCGTTTGACATAGTCCCAGGTGGGTTGCATGTTTTCTTCTTCAACATTGCGGAGCCAGCCGCCGAAGACGGGCATCCAGTATCCGTATCGCATGAACATTGTTTTAGTGTGTGGTAGAGAGGATTTTATGGCTGCTGGTAATACCGGCTCGTTGCTGAAGATAGTCTACAAGCCTCTTATGGGGATTGAAGCCAATAACGTTCACGGCGTCTGCGACGAAGTTGGAAAGGGCATTGACATCGTAATAGAGCACTTCTCCGTCCCGATCGTCAATGATATATTCAATGCCACCTACGTCTATACCAGCTTGCTGGACTATATTTTCCACAGCTTTTATGATGGGGGCCGGAGGTGTATACCCTTCTACTTTCAGTCCGTTTTTTGGCGCCTCTATTGCGCAGGCGTTGCGGACGAGTTCCACCCCAGTGCTGGTCTGACAGATATCGGCAGGGCAGAGGTTGAAAGTATCGCCGGTGAGGTAGACCCGGATAGCGTAAAGGAATTTCCCACCAAGGGTCTCAACCCTGGTGATATAGCCTCCCCTGGCAGGGATAAATTCCTGTAGGAGTGCGGTGTGATCGATACCAAAGGATAGATCGCCGGATTCAACTGTAGCGCGGAGAGCCTCCAAATTGTCGAATTTGGTGATGCCCGCCCCGCTACCGCCGATATTGGCTTTGACTACGACCGGAAAGCGTAAGCCTTCTGCGGCCTGGACGAGATGGGAGCTATGGTTGACCACACGGGACTTTGGAAAGCGGTAACCAAGGGAATGGGTGAGTTCGAGTTGCAGGGCTTTGGAGGTCTCGTATGTAAACGCTTTATAGCCGTTGACTACGGGAATGCCATGGTATTCAAGGTGTTTGAGGTAGTTGAGGGTATAAAAGATAGCGTGCGAACCTTCGCGAAGATAGGCGGAGGGGCTCATCCGGTTAAAGAACAGGGAATAGTCCGGGGCGGGTGCGTCAATGGAAAATTGATGGGCCAGGGGATTGATCCGTGTATAGGGAATATTCCTGTTCGTGAGCTCTTCAAAGAGTGGTTTGAACCAATCCGGATGCTCGTGATAGATGGCGATGCTTGACATGCTGGGGTTGTTTTATAAGTCTATTGATCCTGTAGATTATTCAACAAATATAGAGAGAAAAAGGATGAAATAATACCTACACCAACTTGCCGCCATCCACGGCTATGATCTGGCCGGTTAAAAAAGGTGATTTATCGGATCCAAGGAAAACAATAGCTTGTGCTATTTCTTCGGGCAAACCCATACGTTTCATCGGAACACCGGATATAAGGGCGGCTTTGCGGTCATCGGTTCCGGTGAACCGGGTAAGCATCCCGGTATCTACGGGTCCCGGAGCCATGGCGTTTACCCGAACCCCATGGGTTGCGCCCTCTAATGCAGCCGCCTTGGTCAGTCCTTCCACAGCATGATTGCTGGTCGTAAAAACAGATGCACCCGGAGCGGCTTTAGCGCCCATTGTAGCGGAGAGGTTGATGATGCTGCCACTGCCTTGTTGTAGCATTACTTTCATCTCATGCTTCATACTTAGCAAAGTGCTAAGTACATTGGTGTCAAAAGTGGAGGCATAACTTTCCGCGGTTTGCGCTGTGATCAGGCCTGGTTGCCCTTCTGTTCCGGCATTATTGACGGCTTCGTCCATGCGACCGAAGCGGACCAATGTTCGATCCACCAGATTTTTAACGTCCTCTTCCTTCCGGACGTCAGCCAGGATGAACTCGGCATCAGCGCCAGTGTTCTATAGTTCTTTGGATGCTGCAAGATTATTTAATCATCCTGGCAATTGTAGCATAAAATGTTCGATTTGCAAGGAAAATGAATATGTGAATAGTATAAGTATGGACTGTAAGTGTGTAATAATATTTTTTTAATCCTGTCTAAATTTAGTGGGTAAGGTTAGATAAAAAAGGAGTTACTTATATGGTACCGCTTACTATTTCAACGGAGGATGTGTACTTCCGGAAGAGGGTTTCGCTGCTCGGTACGAGCATGGCTTACATTGACGTAGGTGAGGGGGATCCGATTGTCTTCCTGCATGGCAATCCAACCCCGTCTTATTTGTGGCGAAACATTATTCCACATCTGGTATTGCTGGGGCGATGCGTTGCCCCTGATTATGTTGGAATGGGCAATTCCGGGGTTGCTCCTGATGGTTCTTACCGGCTTAAAGATCATCAACGATACCTTGATGCCTGGTTTGATGCGATGGATTTGAAAAAGGATGTCATCCTGGTTGTCCATGACTGGGGTTCTGCGCTTGGATTCTCATGGGCTCACCTTCATCCCGAACGGGTCAAAGCAATTGTATATATGGAGGCGATCGTCCGGCCGTTTTTCTCCTGGGATGAATGGCCCGCTGTTACCCGGGAATTCTTCAAAGCACAGCGCACCACGGCCGGCGAAGATTTAATCCTTGAGAAGAATCTATTTATTGAATATCTTTTGCCGCTCAGGAACATTCCAGAGGATGTAATGGAGGTTTATCGCCGTTATTATAGAAACCCAGGGCCTTCCCGCCAACCAATGCTAACATGGACGAGGGAATTGCCTATTGAGGGTCAACCGGAAGATGTAACCCAAGTTGTGGACGCATATTCCCGTTGGCTCGCCGTAAGTCCTATACCAAAGCTGTTCATCAATGCGGATCCTGCTGGATTTTTAATTGGTGCACAACGGGAATTCTGCCGCACTTGGAGAAATCAGCAAGAGGTTACGGTGAAGGGAGCCCATTTTCTACAGGAAGACTCTCCCTTAGCGGTCGGAGAGGCCATAGCTCATTTTGTATCGAAAGTGCTTGCTGGGCAAATATCCCAAACCTAGGTATTCCTATGAAAGCCTGTTTTCAGATAGGTGACGTTGTGGTAGAACAAAGCCGACATATTTATTTCTTCAGGATTTCTTCAGAATTGCTGGATATTATTGATGATGGTTGTGTAAGTGATAGTGTTAAGTTGAATCATGTGTTGGGCACTTCGTTGGAACTGAAAGGTGCTGGCGCCTTCTCAAAAGGATGCCTCGGTGGCGGAGGCGGCTGCCTTGACGGAAATTGCACGATTGGAAAAGATATTAAGCGGCTACGATACGGCCAGTGAGTTCAGGCATTGGCTGGGCACTTCGGGGCAAGCGATTCAGGTGTCTCCGGAATTGGTTGAGGTGCTGAACCTTTTTGAACAGTGGCGCCTGCGGAGTGGCGGAGCGTTGGACGCTTCGGCGGAGTTGGTCACGAAATTGTGGAAACAGGCGGCGTTACGGCAGCGGATCCCCAGCCAGGAGGAGCTTGCGGCGGCGGTGGCTGAAGTGAAGCAACCGCAATGGGCGCTTGATTCGATGGCCCATACAGCCACTCGTCTTGGTCAGACGCCTTTGATGCTAAATTCATTTGCCAAGAGCTATATTATAAAACGGGCTACAGATGCGGCGATGGCTTCGGGCAATGTGCATGGGATGGTGGTAAATATCGGTGGTGACCTGGTGGTATCTGGTGATTGGAAGGAAACGGTTCAGATCAGTGATCCGGAGGCGGACGCGGAGAACGATACGCCTATGGATAGGCTCTTGATTCAGAACAGGGCGGTGGCAACAAGTGGCAATTACCGGCGAGGGGAATTATTGATGGTCAATGGTATTCGCATATTGTGGACCCCTGGACAGGAGTGCCGGCGTACGGAGTGATCAGCGCCACGGTGGTCGCACCGAGTGCTACCGATGCGGGAGCATTGGCAACCGCCTTCAATGTACTCAACCCTTCGGAAAGTATTCGGTTGGCTGCCGGCTTGCCGGGAGTGGAATATCTGATCATTGCCTGGTCAGGGGAGCAGTTCAGCAGCCGGGGTTGGCATGCGTTAGAGGTGCCTAATACGGTTGCAAGGTCTTCGGCAGGTGTATCAGATGGCAAGTTTGAACTGGTGGTGAACCTGGAGATCAATCTTCAAAAGGAAGGCTTTGCCAAAAGGGCATGACCTGAATAAGGGGCGGGATACTGGTCGGATCTGGTCCGTGGTGATTGATGTGGCCGCGATCCTGATGACACTGGTATCGCTGACAGGAATGATCTTGCTGTTGTACATCAAACGGAAACGGTTAAGCGGGTTGGTGATGGCTGCCCTTGGATCATTGGTGGTGTAAATCTGAGCATTAAACAGCTTTGGGATGGGAAAGAGGTCGTAGTAAAGCCACTGTCGGATTTGTTCTTTTATAACGAAGCCCAAGCATATCCGGCCATATTCGATAAGGATTAGACGGGCGCCATTAACGGGGTTCGGATATTGGATGCTGACTTTTTCGAAAAGGTAAAAAACTGAATTTGAATCTGACGATAAAGGATAAAAGTGAGCATAGCCGGTTTCTGAAGGCGGCTGCCTTCCGGAAGAATACCCGGAAAACGGAGCCGCATAAACACAAAAGTTATTTTGAGGTGATTTATCTCTCCCAGGGGAAGGGATATCATTCAATTGACAACCGGACTTTTGAAGTGAAACCGCCGGTGTTGTTTTTTATCCGGCAGGAGCAGGTGCATCATTGGGACCTAGATGTGGGAACGGACCCTGATGGGTACGTGCTGATCTTAAAAAAAGGTTTTTTCGAACAGAGCCTGGACGGAGAGCTGAAGAAGCTGTTGGGTTTGGTATCGAGGCTGTCCTGTCTTTATCTGGAAGGGAATCCAACCATTCATCAATTATTTGAATTGCTGGTCCGGGAAAATGCAACGGAAAACAGCCAATCGTTCTCGATGGCGGAGGGACTGCTAAAGGCATTGTTTGTGAAGATTGTGCAGATCGCCCGGCCATTCTCGGAACCCGATCATCACCCAACGGATCTTTACCAGGCGTTTACGGAATTGTTGGTCAATGACCGGCCTATAAAGAATAATGTTGCTCATTATGCCGGGTTCCTGAATACCACCCCACAGAACCTAAACGCGGTTTGTCGCAAAGCGGTGAACCGGTCGGCTGCCGGGGTGCTGGCAGAGTCCATTATCGATGAGGCCAGGCGATTGTTGGCTTATACGGATAACACGATAGCTGAAGTTTCTTTTGCTTTATCGTTCAAGGACCCTTCTCATTTTGTCAAATATTTTAAACGCCATACCTCCTACACCCCGCAGGCGTTTCGCGAAATGCAGCGATAATATACCAGACTATTTTCAAATAGACCATGATTCCGCTGGTGTATTATGCCAACTTTAGTGCTTATATGATGCAGCAATGAAAATATGGATTTCCGCTATCGTGTTGTATTTGGTGGCATCCTGTGGTGGACCTGTGCAGGATACGGCGTCTCTGCAAGCGCAGGTAGATAGCCTGCAACGAAGGGTGGAAAATAGTTACCGGCCCGGCCTAGGGGAGTTTATGTCAGGTATCCAAGTGCACCATGCAAAGTTGTGGTTTGCCGGGAAGGCTGGAAATTGGGGCCTGGCCGATTTTGAGACGAAGGAGATCCAGGAGGCGATCGATGATATTAACCTCTATTGTACGGACAGACCGGAAGTGGCATCTCTTCCAATGATTAAAGCACCGCTGGACAGCATCTATGAGGCGATCCACAATAAAAGTACTGTACAATTTAAAAGTGGGTTTCTTCTATTGACGAATACCTGCAACAATTGTCACCGGGCTACGAAACACGAATTCAACGTCATCCAAATCCCCGTCACGCCTCCCTTTACCAATCAGATTTTTGAGAAACAACCCAAATGAAGAAAATAATACATCCTAATGAATATCCGGGTCTGTTGATCCGGTTAACCCTAGGGCCGGTCTTTTTGCTCATTAATGGCAGGGGGCATCGGTATGTTGATTTTCTCCGGTATGCAAAAGGGAAAAACTAGCCTGAAGGAATTGGCAAGATTGTTTACTAAGCTGGGGTTAACCGCCTTTGGTGGTCCGGCGGCGCATATTGCGATGATGCAGCGGGAGGTGGTGGATAAGCGACGGTGGATGGAGCACGCGCATTTTTTGGATTTGATCGGGGCGACGAATTTGATTCCGGGTCCGAACAGCACAGAGATGGCCATACATATCGGCCATGAAAGAGGCGGCTGGAAAGGCTTGATGGTGGCGGGCTTTTGTTTTATTGTGCCGGCTGTGCTGATCACAGGTGTGATCGCCTGGCTCTATCGACTATATGGGCAGTTGCCGCAGGTACAGCCTTTTACCTACGGGATCAAACCTGCCATTATTGCGATCATCCTTGCAGCAGTTTTTCCGCTGATGAAAAAGGCGTTGAAAACGGTGGAATTGGGCGTGATCGGGGTGCTGGCGCTAGCGTGCTCGCTGATGGGGTTGAACGAGATTTTTGTGTTCTTTGGTGCTGGTTTAGCGGTGCTTATGTTGAGGCTATTGCGTAGACCGGGGCAGACCTTGATTGGGGTCTGGCCGGCATTGTTGTTGGATATCCCTTTTTTTTCTGCCGCCAATCTACGGATATTCCTGGTCTTTCTGAAAATCGGCGCTATCCTCTATGGTAGTGGGTACGTACTATTCGCATTTCTGGATAGTGAGCTGGTGGCGAAAGGTCTGTTGGCGCGTAAACAGTTGGTGGATGCGATTGCGGTGGGGCAGATCACACCGGGACCGGTTTTTTCATCGGTGACATTTATTGGCTGGCAGATGAATGGATTGCCTGGTGCGGTGATGGCGACAGTGGCGGTGTTCCTGCCTTCTTTCTTATTTGTGGCCTTGTTGAATCCGTTAGTCCCGCGGATACGGCGGTCGAAATTGTTCTCAGCCTTTCTGGATGGGGTGAACGCGGCGTCGGTGGC
>CAJCIQ010000049.1 GCA_903970475.1 Beijerinckiaceae bacterium | reverse complement strand
GGTAGCCCAGGGATCTTCACTGAGTTGTTTGATGGACAAACTCATCTTACGCTCATCTTTATTCAGCGTTACGATCTTAGCAGAATGCTCGTCACCCAACTTGAAGAATTCTTTGGCGTTGATGGGGTTGTTTGCCCAAGTAATTTCGGAAACGTGCACCAGACCTTCCACACCAGGGAGGATTTCCAGGAACGCTCCGTAATCTTCGATATTCACTACGCGACCCTTAACGATTTCGCCTTCCTTAACATTTTCAGGCAGCGTATCCCAAGGATGGGGCGTAAGTTGTTTCAGACCTAAGCTGATACGTTTCTTCTCGTCGTCGAAATCCAATACAACAACATTCAGCTTTTGGTCCAGTTTCAACACCTCTGAAGGGTGAGAAATCCTTCCCCAACTGATATCGGTGATGTACAGCAGACCATCCAAACCACCCAGATCCAGGAATGCTCCGAAATCGGTGATGTTTTTGATAGTGCCTTCCAATACCTGGCCTTTTTCGAGTTTGCTGATGATCTCTGCACGTTGTGCTTCGATATCGCTTTCGATCAGTGCTTTGTGAGAAACTACGGCGTTCTTGATGGCTTCGTTGATCTTCACCACTTTGAACTCCATTGTTTTTCCAACAAACTGATCGTAATCGGTAACAGGTTTTACGTCGATCTGAGAACCGGGCAGGAAGGTTTCCATTCCATACACGTCTACAATCAGACCGCCTTTCGTTTTGCTGGTAACCAGACCGGTAACCACTTCGCCAGTCTTGTGCATTTCCACAATCTTTTCCCAGGCGCGGGTAATGCGGGCTTGTTTGCGGCTCAGGTGAAGATGACCTTCCCTGTCTTCTTTTTCCACAACCATTACCTCAACATCGTCACCGATCTTCAGGTTGGTCAGGTCGCGGAATTCGTTGAGGGATACCAGACCGTCACTCTTAAATCCAATGTTGATGACAACATCCGTTTTAGTCATGCCGACCACGTTTCCCTTTACCATTTCACCATCGGTGATCTGCTTGAAAGTACCGTCGTAAACGCCGTCATACTTCTCGCGTTCTGCCTTGGGATAGGTAGATACATTACGTTTGTCAATGCTCCAGTCGAAGTCGTCGTGTGCAGTATCGAACTGGGTGGGCACAGGTATTTTTTTTGTCGCTGTAGCCTCCACGGGGGCAGACTCCTGAACATCAGCGTTTACTGGGTTTACAATTTGTTCTTCTGACATAATAAGATTTCCTTTAAATCCGAAAACTTTTCGGACGGCAAAGGTACGAAAAAATATCAAAATATCTGCTTCTCCGGCCAGACCCAGATTGGTTTCTGGCCGATCCTGGCCCAAACCGGATTTTAATGGGCCCGGGTTCGGAAACGGAGGGTATATTCCTTTAATGGATAACCCGTTTGCTCACCGGCAAATCTCCTTCCCGTAAAGACCATCTCATAGTCACGACCAGGTTTCAAAGCTATCGTTATGGTTAACAACTTATTCCCATCCTTGTATGCAGGGTTGCTGATTTCGGGTGAAGTCTCACGGCCTCCGGGTCCATAGCTAATGGAAAAAGCCCCTGGTTTCATGGGTTGAGAAAATTCAACGGTAAGGCCCTGAAGGTCAGGGTCTACGGTCGTATCTCCGTTGGAAAAAGGTTGAGTTCCGACCACAACCGGCTGGTGGGCAGTAAAATATCTTATAAGCGCCTGTCTATCAATAGCCTCTGCATAATACCCTGATTTATCCAGGAAGTTCAGGGTTGCCAGCGTATCGGCCACATTGATCTCTATGATTTCCCGGACAGCCTTTGCTTTGTCTGCACAATGATCATAATAGGATTTGCAGAGCTCATACCCCATAAAATAACCCAGATCACCTGCTCCCAGCGGGGTTTTCCCCCCATTGTATAACCATTGGCCAAGCGCCGGGGTGAACATGTCATTTTTAAATGCTGCCTTTAGCTCAGGCTCGTGGGCCTTTCCAAAGATCATATAGTTGCTTTTCAGCGGTATACCCGTGGCAAGCGCTGCAATAAAATCAGCCCCTCCTTCCTTAATACATTGGCTCAACAGATCGTTCCCATCCGTATCCAGCTGCTGAGTATGTACATATTCATGCACGTTCAGCGGAACGACGTATTCCAAACTTTGATGATGAAACACATGCTTAAGCCAGTCATCCCGGAACTCAGAAACGTCAACCGTTGAATCACCCGTAGCAATCTCTGTTCCTATCAAGACCATATCCCTCATGGTAGTTCCCCCAGACCTCAACCCTCCAACCGTGAAGTACATTTTAGAAGGCCTCAGCTTCGGATAAATGGCCTTCAACCTTTGCACACTGGCCACAAACTGAGGCTCCATTGCCTTTACTGCCAGGGTATGGGAGCGTATTGAGTTCCAGAATTTAGGGAGGGTCCGGATAAGATGTACCCAATGCGGAGCCGAATAATCCCTCACTTCCATAAAAGTCTTAAGCCCCACTGTACCCCTATCCACATAAAGCGTCTGAATGAAATGTAACTGCTTTAGACTATCTGAGGTCGCCTGACAGCTATCGTAAGCTTCCCAGAAATGGTCGATATCTGAGGTAAATACCAGGGTGTCCCCACTGAATAATCCCTTCTCCTGGAATAAAAAATGCCCCCCAGGTCCAGACCCGGCAGCGCTCAAAAGCATCGTTCCCATCAGTAAGGTGCCCGCTAGGAAGAATTTGTTGAATGGCTTCATGGCTTAAATAAATAAGCATTCAATATACCTTAAGCAAATTAAAACCACAACTTTTTGGATTACAATAAGTTCCTACTGTATTGACGTCAGCCCATGTATTCCGCGTCAGCGCCGGACACGCCCATAAGCCTACTGTATTGACGTCAGCCCATGTATTCCGCGTCAGCGGCGGCCGCCCTGCCTATGAACCTACTGAGCCAGCGTCAGCCGGCAGGGGGAGTGCTGAGGGGGGCTCTGCCCCCCTCAGCCGCAACGCACATGACCTAAATTTTTTGGGGCGCGTGGTGGCTAAATTATCATAGCCGCCATGCGCCCCAAAAAATTTAGCCGTCCTGAAGAATCAGGACGGCTTGTTGCAATCATAACCCTCAGCTAACATAATGATTAGCTAAAATCTTTATAGAGAGTTGTCTAAATCTAATTAGAGCCTTGAATGGGTATTACCCTACTTACATAACCTACGCCAAAATGGGCTCAATGGTTTTAATGGAGTAGAATAAATAATCAAGGTTCTTGTAAAGAAATAATAAAGGTCCTGTTGTACCTAATCCTGGCTGCCAAAATTCATTTTTAAGTTCGCTAAACCGGCTACCATAGCCTATTTGCGAAGTTGATTAGGTTTGCCAAAAATCGAAAAAACGAGGGTTAGTCCCTTGAGGGTCTAAATGCGTAGTAGGATGGCTCCATCAGGATACCCCTTCAGAACCCAATTGGGATATGGCTTTGGCCGCATTGTAACCGCTGGTCCAGGCGTGTTGAAAGTTAAACCCACCCGTAATGCCGTCCACGTCCAACACTTCCCCACCGAAAAACAGCCCCGGCAATTTCCGGCTCATCATGGTGGCAGGATCAATCTGATTAAGCCTTAACCCACCACAGGTAACGAATTCTTCTTTAAAGGTAGTCTTACCCTTCACCGGTAATTCCATGCAAGAAAGGTTCCTGATGAAGGCATTTTGGCCTATAGCCGGCAAGTCTCCCCATCGCGTTTGCTCTCTGATACCGGAAATAGCAGCCAGGTATTGCCATAATCGTAATGGAAGACCGAATAAACCCTTTTTTGAAACAAAAGCCGCTCCCTGTCCACATCTCAGGTCACGGAAGATCCCTAACAGTGCTTCCTGCTTTAATGAAGGAACCCAATTAACAACTAACGTAAAGTCGTAATTACGGTTAGCCAGTTCTAGCGCTCCCCAGGCGCTGAGCCTTAGAATAACAGGGCCACTACATCCCCAATGGGTTATCAGCAAAGGTCCCTTCTCCTGGAGTTTGGTTCCGGCAACCTTAATCTGAGTTTCAGGGACACTAACACCCATCAATGCTGTGAGGGGATTTCCCGGCATATTGAAAGTAAATAACGAAGGCACAGGAAGTTGAAACTCATGACCCAAGGCATGAAGCCAACTGAAGTGTTCAGGTTTGGTAAGGCCTCCGCAGGCTACCATTACAAAGGAAGCCTCCATCTCTGATCCGTCGGACAAGCGTAACATGAATCCGGCATGCGGGCGGGGCTCAATAGCCTTGACATCCCGATTCAACCGGATCTGTACCCCATATTGATTGGCCTCTTTGACCAGGCAATCCACGATAGTTGCAGAAGAATCGGATACAGGAAACATGCGTCCATCGGCTTCCGTTTTTAGGGCAACGCCCCTGTCAGAAAACCATTCCACCGTATGAGGTGAAAAAAAATGGGCGAACGCTTTTTTAAGGAAGTTTTCGCCTCTTGGATAATTTTTAACCATTTCCCCTATGGTGTCACAAGCGTGAGTGACATTGCATCTTCCTCCGCCAGATACCCTTACTTTGGAAAGTACCTTACTGGTCTTTTCCAGTAAAATAACCTCCAGGGAGGAATCCATACGTGCAGCATTCACGGCACAAAAGAAACCGGAGGCTCCTCCACCTATAACGACCAGTCTCTTATTCATCTACCGGGTGAAATATTAAGCGTGTGCTGCTGAAACCGGAGCAGGGTTATGGTAATAAGAACTATTCAAATGAACATTGGCCTTCTCAGCGGCTTCAATTTCCTTGAAAGAAGACAAAATATCAGGTTTGCCCCTACGGATAACCACATTATGCTCATAATGTGCAGAAGGTTTACGGTCCATAGTCCTCACCGTCCAACCATCTTCATCATAAGTTACTTCCTTAACACCCAGGTTGATCATAGGTTCTATAGCTATGACCATGCCTTCTTTCAATTTCCCTCCGCTCCCCCTTTTACCATAATTAGGTACCTGAGGATCTTCATGCAAACTGCGACCCAGGCCATGACCAACCAGCTCCCTTACTACACCATATCCCCTTTGTTTCTCCGTATAATCCTGAATGGCAAAAGAAATATCCCCTATCCTATTGGCAGTATGCGCCTTTTCAATCCCTTTATACAAAGATTCTTTGGTTGCTGCCATCAGGTCCAGCACAGCCTTACCCGGATCCCCAATCACGAAGGTGTAGGCACTGTCCCCGTGAAATCCGTTTTTATAAACACCGACATCTACAGATACGAGGTCACCTTCTTTCAAAGGAGTATCATTTGGAAAACCATGCACCACTGCATCATTTACGGAAATACAGGTCGCAAACGGATAACCCTTGTATCCTTTAAAAGAAGGTTTAGCATTATTGGAAACTATAAAATCTTCTGCCACCTTATCCAATTCCTTAGTCGTAATGCCCGGACGAATGACTGCCGCAACAGCAGCAATAGCCTTTCCTACCAACAAAGCACTTTCCCTCATTAAAACTATTTCCGGTTCAGATTTATAATGAATCATACCACAAAGTTATTATTTTAATTAATAACGCGCCACAGGCGCGCTGGCCTTAACGCAGCAGCCCCGGCTTATGTGCCAGGGCTGCAAGTATATTGAAAATCGTTTACTGAATTAAAAACCAGTCACACCAGCAGCTCCTGTCGTAGCAGTAGTTCTGCCTTGAATCCTTCCGGAATTCATCAACCCGTCATACTGACGCATGAGCAAATGTGTTTCAATCATTTGCAGGGTATCGAGGATAACGGCAACCATGATCAGCAATGAAGTCCCACCGTAGAAGGTAGAGAAGGTTGTGGTCACATGCAGGTTACGGGCAATACCTGGAAGGATACCTACGATAGCCAGGAAAACGGCTCCTGGGAAGGTAATCCTGTCCATGATGGTACCGATATAATCCGCTGTAGGTTGACCAGGCTTCACACCAGGAATAAATCCGTTATTTCGTTTCAGATCGTCAGCTACTTGCTTAGGATTGAAGATCAAAGCCGTATACAAGAAGGTAAAGCCAATTACCAACACACTGTATATCAGCATGTACCAGATATTACCGTGATCATTAAAGATTTGGGCAAAGCCTTTCATGGGTTCCCAACTGGTCAGCAGACCGGGGATAAACATGATGGCCTGAGCAAAGATGATAGGCATAACCCCGGAAGAGTTCACTTTAAGGGGTAGAAATTGCCTGGCACCACCAAACTGGCGGTTACCAATAATTTGTTTGGCGTAGTTGACCGCGATTTTACGTGTTCCCTGAACCAGTACAATCAAGGCCATAACTGTTGCAACCAACAAAGCCAACTCAACCAGGAAAACCAATAAGCCGCCACCACCTCTGGTAGCTACTTTGCTATCAAATTCCGCTTTGAAGGCGCTGGGGAATCGAGACATGATCCCGATCATGATGATCACGGACTGACCATTACCCAAACCTTTATCGGTGATTTTTTCACCCAGCCACATCACGAAGAGCGTACCAGCCGTCAGGATGATCACCGTTGTGAAGGGAAACAAGGTATGAAAGCCACCATATATGGCATTACCCGCGATCTGCGCATTGGACAGGTAAGTAACATAAGCACCACCCTGGAAAAAGGTGACGATCATCGTCAGATAACGGGTCCACTGGTTAATTTTCTTACGGCCACTTTCTCCTTCCTTCTGGATTTTCGCCACCTGGGGAACCAGGATAGACACCAGTTGCATAAAGATAGAAGCGGAAATATAAGGCATGATACCTAATGCAAAAATGGTAGCATTCGTAAATGCGCCACCAACAAAGCTATCCATGATACCCAACATTCCCTTGCTTCCGCTTGCATGTAGGTTACCAAGTTTAGTGGGATCTATACCGGGGAGAACGATAAAATTACCCACCCGGAACACAAGCAATAGTAGTAAAGTGAGGATGATCTTATCACGCAGCTCGTCAATACTCCAAATATTCTTTAGGTTCTGTATGAACTTCTTCACGAAGATTGAGATTTAGACCTTCAATAGAAAAAAAGACGCGGGTCTAAAATAGGCCGCGTCTAGCAAATATCAGTAATTTATTTGACAATCTCGATCGTACCACCGGCTGCTTCGATGGAAGTTTTGGCCTTCTCGGAGATGGCGTTTACTTTGAAGGTGAGTTTGGCTTTCAATTCACCGTGGCCCAGGACTTTAACAAGGTCAGTACGGTTAATGAGGCCATTCATATAGAGATTTTCAAGAGAGAATTCGGTAATGCCGTATTTCTCAACCAGTTGGTCAATCGCACCCAGGTTGAAAACTTTATATTCAACCCTATGGGGGTTTTTAAATCCGCGCTTGGGGAGACGACGTTGGATAGGCATCTGACCACCTTCGTGACCGGTTTTAATTTGATAACCAGTACGGGCCCGTTGACCTTTATTACCTTTTGTAGAGGTACCACCCTTACCGGATGCTTCACCACGGCCTAAACGTTTCTCTTTGTGTACGGCGCCTTCTGCGGGCTTTAAATTGTGCAGGTTCATTGTAATTGATTTTGTACTTACGGGGTATCACCCCTCGCTAGTGTTGTGCTCCTGTGATACATACTCCCGAATTTACCCACCACCGGAGCACGGCTAATGATGGATCTTCGGTCAGCAGACCCTAGGTCTGCCAAGTATTAGTTCAGCTCAACCACATTAACCAGGTGAGTCACTTTACGGACCATACCCAGGATCTGAGGAGTAGCTTCTACTTCCTTGGTTGAATGCAATTTGTTCAGACCCAGCGCTTGCAGCGTCAGTTTCTGCCTTTCAGGACGGTCTATTGCACTTTTAACCAGCGTGATCTTAATCTTTTTCATGATATAGAAATTACCCGTTGAAAACTTTCTTGAGTCCGATAGTACGTGTTTTGGCAACAGATATTGGCTCCCGCAGCAAGCTCAATGCCTTGAATGTTGCTTTTACCACGTTGTGAGGGTTTGCAGAACCCAGGGATTTGGCCAAAACGTCGGTTACACCTGCGCTTTCCAATACGGCACGCATGGACCCCCCGGCGATTACACCAGTACCGTGTGCGGCTGGCTTGATCAGTACTTTGGCAGCACCTTGCTTAGCCAGTTGATCATGAGGAATGGTTCCTTTCATGACCGGAACCTGAATCAGGTTCTTCTTGGCATCTTCTATGCCTTTGGTGATGGCCAACTGTACTTCCTTAGCTTTACCCAAACCGTGTCCAACCACACCGTTCTCGTTACCAACCACTACCAGAGCAGAAAAGCTGAAAGAACGTCCACCCTTAGTAGTTTTCACTACGCGGTTGATCGCCACTACCTTCTCCTTCAACTCCAGATCACCGGCTTTAACTTTATTTAAGTTTACTTTTGCCATTATACAAGTTTGCGATTGTGTCTACAATTATTAAAATACGAGTCCTCCCTCGCGGGCACCATCAGCAGCAGCTTTGATGCGACCATGATAGATGCGGCCATTACGGTCGAAGATGCAGGAGGTAATCCCCAGCTCAACAGCTTTGCGGCCAATAACTTCACCTGCCAATTTGGATTTCTCCGTTTTGGTCCCTTTTTGAGCGGCGATGTCCTTTGACTTAGTAGAGGAAGCGGCCAGCGTACTGCCAGTCACGTCATCGATCAGTTGCAGGTAAATATCGGAGTTGCTGCGATATACAGTCAGCCTAGGCTTTGTACCCGTACCAACCACCCTTTTACGGATGCGAAACTTGATCTTTTGTCTCCTTTCAATATTCTTGTCCATTATTTATTTTTTATGGCCCCCGATGCTGCCGGGGGCCAGTTGAAAGTCAATGATTATTTACCAGCGGCCTTACCTGCCTTACGACGGATAACTTC
>CAJCIQ010000048.1 GCA_903970475.1 Beijerinckiaceae bacterium | reverse complement strand
GCATTGGCCGTTACCTTGCCTATAGAGTCCGTTTCAAATTTGAACTTATCCGTTTGGGTCTTGGCGATGACGCTAAACTTACCAAAGGGATCTACTATGGAAATGGTTCCACTCATTTCCCCTTCGAGGTGAGGTTCTTTGAGCACCAGTGGGAGGAGGTCTTCTATCGTAACCCGCTTGAGGGTGGCCTCAATATCATTGGAACCTGGTTGTTGGTCGGAGGGTTTGGTGGTAATGGATAGTTGTTCTATACCGGAGCTCAGGTTCAGGTTTTGGATGTTGATCCAGTTTTTCTTGAGGTCTATTTCACCCTCTGGTGAAATCAGCCATTTTTTATCGTTGAGCACAAAGGAGGAAGAGTCGAAGTGCGCGCTAATGCCATCTGAGGTGTTGCGTACTTTAGCGATCAGGGTAGCTGCATTCAGGTTTTGGGTAGCGCTGGTCTGAACCGCCACTACCGAGTTATCGTTTTGGGATGCAATACTGATCCGGGTGGTAGGCAGCTTCAGGCTATCGGAAAGTACCGTTTCTCCCAGCGCCGCATCCAGTTTGATTTTCTGTTCATTGCCCATGGCTTTGAGGGTGATATCGTTGAACTCAAAGCGTTTGTAGCTGAACTGGGGCACGTTCACATCAACGTTGAAAATATGCTGCACCGTGCTGATATGCCCGGATATGTCACTGTTATCAAAGCCGGTCATGGGCACCTTCAGCAGATCCAGATAGTCTTCGAGGTCATCCGTATGGATGCTGAAGGTAAAGTCTTCGGTGAGCTCCGGATCGGGGATGGGTTTGATATAGGAAGGATAGTATTTACCCAGGTACCATTGGATGACTTTAGGCAACTCCAATATATGGAACTGCCCTTCCACCCTGGCATTAATGGGAAGGCTATGGAGGGCCAGGGACTTTTTACCATTGAGGGTATCTGAGGACAAGGTGAGGGAATCAAAAGAAAGGGGTTCCCCCTCATTGGTAAGGGTGGCCTCGTAGAGCTTGGCTGTCCCGATGAACTGATCGATGTTTCTTCCCGAGAAGTCTAAAGCCAGCTTGCCTTCAAAAGCCAGGTCCCGGTTTCCCCAACCCAGGGGCTTGAAGTTCAAACGGGAGATGTTTGCGTCGAAATTGAAGACGGGCGTTGCCGTGTCCAGCCGGATTTTACCATCCAGGGTAAAAGCGGCGTTGGGATCATCGATGGATAAATGACCGTCAAATAGCTTCTTTTCAATATTTCCTTCTACCGCCAGGTGCTGGTACCGGTAATTGTTGACCGTCATATCGGCAATCTGACCTTTGAGGGTTGCATTCAGATTGTCGAAGGAAAAGCCTTGTCCGTCTACCGTACCGTCAAAACTTAAAGCGCCCAGCCCCTTGATGCCGAGAAAAGTACCCAGGTCAAACTCCGTGGCGGTGATCTTGCCTTTGTAGGCGGAGTTGCCTTTTTCGGGAAGGGTCATGTGCAGGTCCGAGACCACCGATCCGAGATTGGTTTGCATGTTACCATTGACCACAAAGTCATCGATTTTTCCGTCAAAGGTCCCCTTGAATTGCAGGTGCTGTAGGGTGGACAGGTTGGGTTGGGTCAGTTGCCTTAAGGAGGGAACAATGACCGCTACATCGTCAAACGTGGTCCTTAAATCCCGCAGGGTGAAGTTCATGACCGTATGGTCAATATCCGGCAAACCCACCATGGAGAAGTCCCCATCTATATAAGTCGTTTGGCCTGCCTTCAGGCTTAGGTTATATCCTTTCAGGGCAGCTACCGGACCTTCTGCTTTTCCATTCAGGTCTACGAGTTTTTTCCAGGATTTTAACTCCGGCGCAAAATAAGCGATATCGTCTGTGGATACCAGGCAGTCTTTAAAGTCCCCCTTCATATTGACCTTGGTGATAAAGTCTCCGAAACTGCCGCTGAATCCTTCATAGCGCATCGCATAATAATCCCGGATATGACTATGATCGCTCACAATGTCCAGGTTGCGGAACTCCATGATCCGGGGGGTAAACCTGGCCCTGGCCGTGAGGTGCTTTACCTCGAAGCCGGAACGCTCTTTGGTGGCCAGAGAAACGATATGGGCGGATAAAGTGTCTCTGAAAAAATGGACCTGCCTTATATCCCCGTTGATGTGGTTGAAATCAATGTGTTGGGGATCAAAATAGGTAAACAGGGCCCGGTTGGGGGTATAACCTTCATTCTGGAAACGACAATCCTGCAAACTCAGTTGCCGGAGTGTTATTTCCCAACCGTCATTGTTCCATTGCAAAGTCGTGTCTTTGAGCTGGGAGGCGCTTTGGGGAGCCGTTTGTGCAGCTTTTGTCCCGGAAGCCGGTTGAGTCGCCGAAGAAACGATTTGGGCAGGCTGAGGTCTTAAACCTGGGTAATTGGATAGGGTAAAGTGCAGGTGGGCCGTGGATAGTTCATCCATGTCCACTTTCTTTGTGTGGAAGTTGATTTCGTTGGCCAGCAGGTGCAGGGACCCCACGCTCAGGATCAGGTCCTGTCCCGCCCATTTGTCCACCTGGGCCACGCGCACGTTTTGTAATTGAACCTCTTTGAGGGAAATAGCTGGTCCGCTTTTGGGTTTGGGAGAAGGATTGGGGCTGGAAAACAAGTCTATCAGGAACTGGTAGTTCCAGACCGCATCGGTCCTGCGGGCGGTGATGACGGCATCCTGCAAGTTGATGTACTTCAGGTCTATGTCCTTCTTAAAAAAGGGCCAGTCTGTGCAATTGACTTTGATGGATCCAGCATACAGCAGGGTATCCTGGTGCTGATCCCGGACCAATACGCCTTGTAAAGCGAAATCATTGAAAGGGATAAAGTTGATATGGCGTATGCTGACCTTTGTTTTCAGGGTCTTTGAAAGGACTGGGGTGATCTTGGCCAACAGCCAATTCTGCACCGGGTCCGTCTGGATCAAGAGCCATAGGGACAGCACCAGGAGCAATAAAACGGCTACCAGGCGGATAAAGAATCTGCTGATTTTTCTGAACACCGACATCAATTGTGTAAAGGTATTAAATCCGTGCTCCCCCTCAAAGTACTTAAAGGACGGGCTTTACAGTATAACCCTTCTTTCTGAGTAATGCGATCAGGCCCTGCGGACCACCCAGATGGCCAGCTCCCACTGCTATGAAACAGGCGCTTTTTTGAATGGCGGCAGCGATGAGGGGAACCCATTTACGGTTCCTGTTATACAATAACAGTTCTTCGTTGATTTTAGTATCTGGAGACTCCTGTATCATTTGATAAAGGGAATCCAATTGCTGGGCCTTGTAGAAATTGACCAGGCGCTGAAAGTCGTTTTTCTGGCTATCGAAATGACGAACCATATCCATAATCATGGCTGCCTGCTCGTTTTCAGGAATGCTATCGAAGACAGCGACCTGATCCTGTACCGTCTCCAGCCCCTTTATGGGTTTCGCCTTTTTCTTGGCCATTTGCATGAACTCATACTCATAGGCCTCCTCCTTACCGCAGGGAAGCATCTTCACACTCATGATACTGTATAGCATGAGTGGTTTGAATTTTTCGAAAAAACGAATGTCGGATTGCAAAGTATCCTTCACAAATTGGGTCAGGTCCCTATAGTCAGTGCTGTCAAAGAGGTCACCTAATTTTTTACCCCCTTTAAATTGGATCTTATCCATCAGGGTGGCAGGCGCGCTCATGTCATCCATGTTAATCTCCATGTACAGCACCGCGCTCTGGTCGAACCTGGCTTTAATGGCATCCGTCATAAAGAAGTCCTGGGGACAGATCATATGGATGGTGCCAAACAGGTAGGAGGGTTTAGTAAGGCCTTTCCCACGGATTTCCCATAATAATGAGTTCTGCTGGGCGCTCAGGCCGGTCGTAAGCGCGAGTAAGGCAATAAGGAACAGGGACGATTTACGGAGCATGTCCCGAAATTAGCCATTATTGTTGTTTATCTTCTAATTCGCTCAGGTCGTTTTGAAGGATTTCCAGATACCGACCGTAGGATCGCCCGGTTTGGTAACGGATGAGGAAGTAAGAAAGGATCATCAGGATCAGTGTAGGAATAAGCCAACAAATTACGACCAGCCCTTCCTGACCTTGATGCAAGTGCAGGCCCGGAAAGTCATAGAAGTCTAACCTTTGGTAAGTCCAGCGTGCCCATAACAAGAAAGCAGCCGCAACCAACAACAGGGCCAGAGAGGCGATCCGGTAAAACAGCAGTAATCCTTTCAATCGATGGATACGCTCTTTTACATACAGCAGCATGGTAGCTGAAATGGGCGCATTTTCCATGCTTACCAGGAGTCTGTATTGCTGGAAGTAATAAGCAGTGAAAAGCAAAATAATGAAACCATACAACCCGGCTACTGGTAGCCTGAAAGGGGCGGCAATCTGGGTGTAGGCCAGGGTAAATATAAGGAACATAGCCAGGGCCTGCCGGATAGCGGTACGTTTCATCCCGCGTAACGGGGCTTTGGATCTGTACGCCCGCTCTTCCAACAGGCACTTCAGATCAGGTTCATCAGGCCTGCCGGCACCACCCGCTCCATGTCCTGCGCCAGTTGTTCCATGTCCGGCACCCAGTTCATCCCAGGATTGTTGAAGCTGATCTATATCCATTTCTTTAGTTTTTCTTTAATGCGGTTGATTTTTACCCTCAGGTTGTTCTGATTCAATCCCATGATTTCTTCCATTTCTTCATATGAGCGTTGCTCCAGGTAGAGGATCAGCAGCCCTCTTTCCACTTCTGTTAACCTGGAAGCGGCTTGCCTGAGCTTATCCTCCCGCTCCTTGCGTTCCCTCCAATCATCTGTTTCTATGGCGATCTCTTCCGTTATCGTAGTATAGCGTATAGGTTTCCGTCCGCGTATATACGTGATGGCCGTATTCAGTGCAATCCTGTACAGCCAGGTACTGACCTTGGCTTGGCCCCTGAACGTCCCCCGGCTTTTCCACAACTGATAAACGATTTCCTGGAACAGGTCTTCCTTATCCTCTCTGGACCGGGCATATAAGTGACAGACCTTGTAAATCAGGGGGCGGTACTCCTTCAGTATCTGGTCAAATTCCGGTTGCGGGATGGTTTGGTCCAATCCAGTGTGCTTTTTGTATTAGTCTGTGCGGGGACTAAAATATTACAAATCCCAGCTAAGATGGGCGCTGCCGGGTCAGATCATCATCGGCTCAGGCCTTCTTAAGTAGGTCCACTACCGCCTGAAGGTCAGATTCCTTATGCAGGGAACTGATAACCAGTCGGTTGATGCGTATTCCCATTGGATCAGGATAGGCAAAGCTGGAGACGATTACGCCGTTATCTTCCAGGTATTGGACGATACGGGACCCGTCTGTTGTTCGATCGTTACCCATCAGGAATACGGGTATGTCTGTAGGAATGAGTTTTTCCTCAGCCCCAGAAAGCTTCTTCATCAAGGAGAGGTTGTGCATCAAAGCAGCCCTTTGTACTTCATAGAGGGGGCCCGCGTGCAATAGGGTATGGGCAAAGGCGGGGGCCATAGGGGTAGACCCGGTATAATAAGCGGCCTTTCTCAGGCGCTCCGCCCAAGCTAAGGGACAGCTGATCGCGCCTCCGGGAATATGCAGGGCTTTGGCCAGAGAATAGGTAAGGATGTATTCCACCTGTGGTGAATGGATGAGGGCAGAAGCAATGCCCTCCCCATGTTCACCCAGCCATCCGATACCATGGGAGTCATCTATGCAAAGGGTGAATCGCTTGTGCCGGGGCAGATGCTGTAACCAGGTGAAATCATGGATCTGACCCGTTAGGGGGTTAGCGGAGTTCATTACTATTATGAAGTGGTCGTGAGGACTAAGCTGCACGTATTCCAGGACGGCTGCCGGCCAGGCGGTCAAGCCATTATAAGCGGCGTGATCGGCCACCACTGCGCCATGTGTCCCCCCACGGTTGTCGATCACCGTATGATTGCCCGCGGTTATTTCCACGGTTGGCGCCACGCCTATTGCCGGATGTGTATCGGGAGCCACCAGGATCTGCCCATAACTTTTCAATACATCGCCCAGGGCCTGACAAGCCAGGTAACCTGAAGCGTAAGTCACGGTTGCTTCTCTGCCGGTAAGTTGAGACAAGTACTGCTCCAGGTGCGCATAGATATCCAAAGGGGTATTGGAGATCCTCGAAGAGGGAAACAAAACACCATACCGGTCTACCCCTTCTTTGATCAGGTCCTTAAAGCCGGGCACGTGGGACATGCCCAGGTAGGAATAGCCGGAAAAAAACAAATAACGCTTCCCGTCCCGGAGGATGGTACGACCGGGGGCTTCACTCGATTCATTCATGAGGTGGACCCGATTTTTTTCTGTTGTATGCGTGGCTCCGCGCGCTTTAGTACCCTGCCGCGGAGTCGTTCCCCCGTCCATCAGCCACTGCCTCCAAAGTCCCGTCTGGCGCTATGGCTATGACCTCCGTTCTGCCTATCCCTCCCCAATGTTTTATGGTGTAGCCCATGGCTTTCAGCGCCGCTTCTGTGCTGCCCGAAAACCCTTTTTCCAGCGCCACGTCATCGGGTAACCATTGATGATGGAATTTGGGTTTGTTGACTGCATCTTCAGGACTCAGGTGAAAATCAGTGATATTAACGATGGTCTGAAACACGGAAGTAGGAATAGTCGTACCTCCTGGCGTACCTACAATCAAGTAGGGTTTCCCGTCTTTGAGCACGATGGTGGGGGTCATAGAAGAAAGCATCCGTTTATGCGGCGCAATGGCGTTGGCCGTACCTCCTACTGCTCCAAACATATTGGGCACGCCTGGTTTGATGCTGAAGTCGTCCATCTCATTATTGAGTAGGAATCCTGCTTTACCGGCAACGGTGCTGCACCCGTACCATCCATTGAGGGTGGTGGTTACGGAAACACAGTTCCCATCTGCATCGATAACATCGAAGTGTGTGGTCTCCATGCTTTCATGGGGTACCACACCTGCTTTGACATCCTTACTGTTGCCCGCTTTCCCTGCTTGGAAATCCTGCATCCTTGACGCCAGGTATGGAGCGCTCATTAATGCATCTACAGGTACTTTTACGAAATCAGGATCTCCCATGTAGGTTGCCCTGTCGGCAAAAGCCCTGCGTTCGGCTTCAATCATGAGCTGGGTAGCTGCCCCAGAAGCATAACCGCTGTCCATGGCTGGTTTGTTTTCTACCATTTTCAGCATTTGAGCCAGTAGTAGTCCTCCGCTACTGGGCATAGGCATGGTCAGGATGGTATAGGACTTATAAGGAAAGGTCAAAATGGGCCTTTCCACTGCTTTATACTGTTTGAGGTCCTCCAGGCTGATCAGGCCGCCTCCTTTTTGCATTTCTTCTACAATGTATTGAGCCGTCCGGCTTTCATAAAACCCCTTGGCTCCATTGTCCCTGATGCGTTTGAGGGTGGCCGCGAGTTCCTTCTGCACCAACGTGTCACCTTCTTTCCAGGGCCTGTCAGCGCGCACAAAGGCTATGGGACCCGTATTGTTTTGTTGGAAGGATTTTTTGTTTTCATTGAGGCTTTCGGCTTCATTTGCGGAAATGACGAACCCATTTTCTGCCAGGTCAATGGCTGGCTGAATCAGGTCTTTGAAGGGCAGTTTCCCATACCGGTGGGCGGCAAACATACCGGCTATGGTGCCGGGTACCCCACAGGCCAGGTGTCCTTCCTGGGACCAGTCCGTACGGGCTTTTCCTGTAGAATCGATATACATATCCCTGGAAGCTTTCCCTGGAGCACATTCCCGGTAATCCAGCGCCAGGTTCTGCCCTTTGCTCAGGTGAGCTACCATAAAGCCTCCTCCACCGATATTGCCCGCACCTGGAAACACGACGGCAAGGGTCAACTGTACGGCAATGGCTGCATCTACGGCATTACCGCCATTTTTTAAAATAGATAAACCCACCTGAGAAGCCAGGGGATGAGCAGAAACCACCGCTCCATGCTGGGCCATCACGGTCTTTTGAATGGGGTAGGGGCCCTGGGCATTAACGGTCGTTGAAAAGCCGGCCAGGCATAGGCAAAGGGCTAGAAAATAACGTTGGATATACATATGGATTGAAAAATTACAGGTTAATAGTCAGATAGCCAACTCAAATTAAGTATACTTGCCTATGCAAAAACTAGGCTTATATCTCTGCTTACTGTTTTGTTTGGTCAAAGTCCAGGGGCAAACCCCTTCGGCAACCCTTCAATCTCCGGAACATTTCCTGGGCTATCCTTTAGGGGCTCATTTTACCCCACATTACAAGATTGTCCGCTACTTTGAAAGTGTGGCCTCCGCCCTGCCGGGCCAGGTGCATATTCAGTATTATGGCCAAACCAATGAGGGCCGCCCCTTGATGGTCGCCTTTATTGGTTCTGAAGCAAACATAGCCCGGCTGGAAGACATCCGTAAGAATAACCTTAGGTTGGCGGGTATGCTCACAGACCAGGCTGGCTCAGAGGCTGGCCCCGTGCTGGTTTGGCTGAGTTATAACGTGCACGGTAACGAGCCTTCCTCTTCTGAAGCCTCCATGCGTACCCTGTACGCATTGGTGGATCCTTCCAATACGCAGTCCAAAGATTGGTTGAAAAACACCGTTGTCATTATAGATCCTTGCCTCAACCCCGATGGCAGGGACAGGTATGTAAATTGGTTCAACGACGTGGTAAGTACACCACCGAATCCTGATCCGGACTCCAGGGAGCATCAGGAGCCCTGGCCAGGAGGAAGGACCAATCACTATAATTTTGACCTCAACAGGGATTGGTTCTGGCAAACCCAAACAGAATCCAAGGCCAGGTTAGCCCTCTATGACCAATGGTTGCCCCAGATCCATGTGGATTACCACGAACAGGGTTTCAATGCCCCTTACTACTTTGCGCCGGCAGCAGAGCCTTATAATGAAATCGTCACGCCCTGGCAGCGTTCTTTCCAGGTAGCCATAGGGAAAAACAACGCCAAATACTTCGACGCCAACGGCTGGTTGTTCTTTACCAAACAGGAGTTTGATTTGCTCTATCCCAGCTATGGAGATACCTATCCGCTTTTTAATGGATCAATAGGGATGACCTATGAACAGGGTGGACACAGCATGGGTGGCCTAGCCGTTCAGCAGGATAACGGAGACACCCTGACCCTGACCGATAGGATAACCCACCACTTCACAACCGGCATGAGCACCATAGAAACAGCCTCTAAAAATGCAACGGACCTCCTGCATGCCTTTCATGCTTATTTCGTAAGCAATGCTAATGAGGGATCTGGCCCTTACCAGGCCTATGTCGTCCGGGTGGACAGTGCAGATTTATACAAAGCAAATGCCCTCAAAGGCTTGTTGCAGCGCAATGGCATCCGCTTCGGAACGGCTTCCGGTACCATCAGGGGTTGGGACTATCTATCCAGGGCTGAAGAGGGTTATACCCTGCATGCCACAGACCTGGTGATTCCTTCTCATCAACCCAAGGCGACTTTAGTAAAGACCCTGTTCGAGCCTTCGGTGAAGATGACCGACTCCATGACCTACGATATTACCGCCTGGTCACTTCCTTATGCGTATGGATTGCGGGCCTATGCTGTTAAAACGCCGCTTGCCGTTTCATTGGGGGCTGCCTTGGATATATCTTCACCGGCTTTCGACGCCTCTGGAGCCAGCTACGGATACCTTATTCCCTGGAATGGATTAAACAGTGCCAAGGCATTGACCTACCTCTACCAGCACCACATTAAAGTAAGGATTAACCAGCAGCCCTTTGAGGAAGGTGGACGTAGCTTCAAGGCGGGTAGTTTATTGGTCCTGGCGACTGGTAACAGTACCCAGAAAGAAACCCTGCCGGCTGTGATGAAAGCCCTTCAGCAGGCCTGCGATGTACCCATTATTCCTTTGGGTAGTGGATTTGTGGACAAGGGATTCGACCTGGGCAGCAGTTATGTGCGGCCGGCCAAAGCCCCTAAAATTGCATTGGTGACGGGGAGTAGTGTCTCATCCTCGGATGCCGGGGAAGTATGGTTCCTCTTTGAACAGGAACTGCATTATCCCATCACGCAAATACAATCTTCCGAATTTACTTCCTTGCGTTTGAGTAATTATGACGTTATCATTCTCCCTGATGGATATTACTCCTGGCTTACAGATAAAAAAGAAACAGAAGCCTTACACAACTGGATGAACCAGGGTGGGCGTCTCATCGCCATGGCAGGCGCCGTCGGTCAGTTTGCGGGAGATGACTGGGGTGTCAAAGTCAAAAAATCACCGGAAGAAGAAGCCAAAAAATCCGACGATACCAAGGCTGATCCTTATGTGTTACTCAAGCATTATGGAGACCGGGACAGGGATGATATCAGGGGTTCCGTCCCCGGAGCCATTTACAAAGTAGAGATGGACAGCACCCATCCTTTGGCCTTTGGGTTCCCTTCCTACTATTATACCCTTAGACAGGACCAGCAGGTTTACCAATTTTTGGAATCCGGATGGAACGTAGGCGTCATCAAGAAGAATGGATACATCAGCGGTTTCGTTGGCTCCAAGGCCAAGCAACATATGGAAGATGGTCTTTTGTTTGGTGTAGAGGACATGGGCAATGGAAACCTTATTCTCCTAGCCGACAATCCCTTATTCCGCGATTTCTGGGAGAATGGGAAGCTGCTGTTCTGCAATGCGGTGTTTATGGTCGGGAATTAATGAGTCATTAAAGTATAACTATGGAAGCAGTGGAATTTAATCTAAGGGAGGCTGAGAAAAAGGCAGATAACCTTTTTCAGGAGATAGAACGAAGGAATCTTATCGCAGCAGGGAAATCAGAATATGAATTAAACAAAGAGATATTCAGCCTGGCGAGTGAACTATTTGGGATTAGTAAATATTGGCATAAAAGAATTGTCAGGAGCGGACCCAATACGCTGGCTCCTTACGACGAAAATCCACCCGACCTGATCATTCAGCAAGACGATATTTTATTTCTTGATTTCGGTCCCATATTTGAGGATTGGGAAGCTGATTTTGGACGGACTTATGTACTAGGCTCCGACCCGGTTAAACAAAAGATGAAGAATGATATTATTGCTGCATGGCACGAAATAAGGGATTGGTTTGTTATGCAGCAGGAATTAACCTGCGCCCAACTTTATCATTATTCAGTGGCAGTTGCAAAAAGGAATGGCTGGGAATATGGATCTGAAATTGCAGGCCACCTGATCGGTAAATTCCCACACGAACGCCTGAAACCGGGAGATTATAACTTATATATCCACCCCGAGAATCATAATAGTATGTTTACCCCGGATGCCTCCGGCAGCAAGAGGCACTGGATATTGGAGCTGCACTTTGTAGACAGAGAGAAACAGATAGGTAGCTTTTTTGAGCAGCTTTTGGTCTGAGCTTGCGGTCTTCCGGTATCTGTTTGCCGGGTGGCTCATGCACCACTGCCTTGATCTGTGTTGGGGGTTGGAATGATCCCTGGGTGGTTCCCTGGCAGCCTGGTAAATTTGCTGCTGCGGTGCAGAATGCCAACACTTCAGGCAAACCTGTCCTGCTAAAAATTAATTATGACAACGGGCATTTTACGGAAGACAAAAGTGTGTCGTTCGCCAACTATGCGGATCAGTTGGCTTTTGTTATGTGGCAGTGCAGCCATCCTGCGTTTCAGATGAGGAAGGATTAGCCTTACCTTTGGCCCATGAAAAGCAACTTATTCTTTTGCCTGGCCCTGGTGGGACTCTTAGGGGCTTGTTCTTCCGGGAAGAAA
>CAJCIQ010000047.1 GCA_903970475.1 Beijerinckiaceae bacterium | reverse complement strand
TTATCTGTCTTTTAATGGGGTTGTGGGTAAAAAACAGGTGCACCCCTACCATTGATTTCTCATCGGCGCCGATTGGGGAATAATGCACGGTAAAAACGACGGTTCCTTTGTGGGGAAGTTTCCATCCAAATCCTGGCGGATAACTTTCATAGGAAGCACCAGGTATCCAGCCTGTATAGTATACTATTTTATTGGAATCAACATCTGAATAAAAACCATAGTTAATATGATGAATGATCTTTTTATTGTTGCTGTAAAATTCTACAGCCTCAATATTCTGATCTTCTTTTAGGGTGTATGCAACCCTGAATTCTACAAACTTTTCCTGATTATCTCCGTCCACCTGATAGGCGGAATCCAATTTCAGCGTGAGATCAGGGGGCCGGCCATAGGATGTTTGATTGGTGGGTATGGGCGCATTGTCTGCTGCTATTTTGCTTTTGGGTGCACCCGCATCAATCCAATGTACCAGAACTGATTTTTCCGCTGCTGACAAGGAACGATTATTACCAAAGTCCCTGTAGTGGGCATCAGCCTTCCAGGGAGGCATAAAATTCGATTCGATAATTTGTTTAATGAAGCTAGCCCTTTTGGCCAGGTCCTCGTAGGTCAGCAAGGAAAATGGCGCGGCCTCGCCGGGTCGGTGACAGCTTATGCAATGGGTTTGTACAATCCTTTTCACATCCGCAAAAGTAGGGACCGGGGTCTCACGAACCGGCATACGGTTAGAGGCCGGACCCTGCACCTGGCTGGGGGACTGGGCGGATGTAGTCCCAACGAAGAGTATACAGCAATATAATAAAATCCAACGGCGCATATAATCCTATATTAATGCGAACTCCGGCTTTTGCCGGAGTTCTTATCATCAGTTGAAACCAACTCAAAGGCGATATGCCTCCCGCTGGAATGTCGTCCATCTCTCAGCGGGGGCTGGCGCTCACCTACTGAGCATCCCACCACACTCTTCCGGTAAGACTGGAAGGGGTCCCATAATTGGGATTCAATGCCATGGAATCAATGGCATTGGTGGCGTTGGTATAATTGAGATCCCCCAATGCCGGCTGGATCGCTGCATACCTCCGAGGCATAACCCCTACAGAACTTACATCTTCCATGGCCAGGATCTGGCTAGCCACGGCCGGGAATCCTGTCCTTTTGATCAACGCCCAGGTTTCGTTAGGTTGAACAAAATAATTCAAATACTTCTGATCGCAAATCTGTTCTACAGCAGTGGCCGGGTTATATACTATTCCCGTTTGAGCCAAATAATTGGTGATTTCGGAATATTGCAAGGGTGTATAGTCCGGCTGCAAAGTAATTTGCGCCCAGTGATCGTAGTCCATCAGAGATGCTCTGATGCCTTGGTAGTAGAGCGAATCTGCACGACTCTGGTCGTTATCCAGGCCCCTGGCTATGAGCTCTGCACGCATGAAACACACATCGGCGTAGGTGATCAGCGGAAACGCATTGGTGCCTCCCGTGGTAGCATTATAGGTTGCATACGTCAGACCTGCCTGAATGATGGAAGGCCAGTACACCTGCGTTTTTATACCTTTATAGGAAAAGGTCAACTGACGGAACATATAACTGTTGGCGGAATTCGAAGCACTAGGATTAGCATATTGACCACGGTAAATCTGCCCGTCCCAGGTTACGGAAGTAGGAATCTGGCCCTGCGCCTCAGCGGAGTCCAACATATCAGCGGAAGTAATACCTGCCGGTTGATAGAAGACGCGGGTCCGAGGGTCTCCGGTTTTCCACATGAAGTTGACGTTGTTATAGGATCCTGAGTAGTTACCTTGGTTGAGTGCATTGTTATTATTGTCATTCATGCCCACCGTAGAGGAGTATAAAATCCACTCATCAGCACTGGACTGAGGAAGCCCCACATTATCGGCCAACACGGAATTAACAATAGAGGTTAACTTGGCTGGGTTCACTTTCATCAGGCGCATAGCGATCTTTAACCTAAGGGCATTGGCGGCTTTAACCCAATGAGTGGGATCACCTCCAAAATACAGATCGTTGCCCGCCGGTGAGATCTGGGTGACAGTAGGGGTGGATTCCAGCACTGCAATAGCGCTCTGAAGCTGCTTGTCCAGGGTGTCGAACAAAGCTTCCTGGGAGTTATAGATGGGTGTAAGGAAAGCTGGTATGGTATACCTGGCCAGGAAAGCCTGGGTATAAGGGATGCTCCCATTGGCATCCGAAACGTAAAAGGCATAATAAATAAACGGTATGGAGGCCTCTGCTTTCATGAATTGATATTGGGCCTGCTGGGTTGCGGGCATTTTATCAATTATTTGCATGACATCAAACAGATTGTCTCCCACACCCCCATAAAAAATGCTCCATCGTTCATTCATGTTGGCGTTGGCTCCGGCCAAAAAAGTCGATGTATTACCCGTCGTAAATACATAGGTTTGGGTCCAGGGCTTGATATTGCGCACAAAGTCATAGAATACTTCTATGCTGCTGCTGTGAATAGCGATTTCTCCTGGCGTTAATTCTGTCTGTGGATTGATGGAGAGGACTGCATCCGGATTGGTATTGATCTGGGCAAACTTGCTCCTGCTGCAGGCAAACTGGCCGCCTATCATCAACAGCCCCGTTGCATACAAGATCAGTCTCGACATATATAATCTTGTGTTCATTTTGCTTCTTTTTTGAATTAGAATGTAGTATTAACCATGAAACCATAGCTCCGCATATAGGGAACTCCACCGTCTTCAAAGGCGCTTCCTGAACCCGAGTCATTGGTGTTTTCAGGATTGATATGGTTGGGGGCACTGTTGTAGAGATAGAGCAGGTCTCTGCCTACCAGTGATACCCTTAGGTTGTTCACCCGTACCTTATGCGTGATGGAAGCGGGTAGGTCATACCCTATGGCGACCTGACGCAGTGAAACCCAGGAGTTGGTAAAGGTTCCAAACTGACGGATCCCTGAGGACCAGTTCCAGGCCTGCACATAATAATCCGTGGCATTCACGGGAGCAACCCACCCCTTTTTAAGGGCTGCGGCAAAGGTCATACCGGATACATCATGGCTAGCCCCATCTTCTCCTAAGCTAATAGAACCTGTTTTAAATACCCCGGTAAGTGCAATACCATCGTTGCGGGGAGCAGTTCCTAAGGGGAAGCCAATATACTGAGAGTTGGCGGTAAGAGGAGTATAAGTTAACCCACCGTAAGCTGCGCTACGCCCAGCCAATGAGCTTTTAACATTTCCATCGTTCACCCCATAGTAGTAGGAACTAGACCATTCCATACCCCCAAAACGGGCATCCAAAAAGATATTGAGCGAGAAGTTCTTATAGGTGAAGGTATTGAACCAGCTCCCCAAAAACTTGGGCTGAATATTACCGATAACCGGGTTTTGGGTATTGGGTGTAGTTCCATAGGCATTTGCCCTTATATAATAGGCTTGAGTACCATTATTGGCCATGCCCAGCACACGCTGACCATTGAGGCTTGCATCCGAGGACACGTAGGAGGCAAATCCGTAGGGAGCGATCATCGAGCCATAGGCACCCCCTGCCTTAGCCACGGATGAAATACCATCTTCGCCGTCCAGCGTCACGTATGAGGCCCCGAAAGGAAGGGATTGCACTGTATTGCGATTCAACGTATAGTTAAACCGGGTGCTCCATACAAAGTTGCGGGTTTGAATGGGAATTCCGTTCAAGGTCAGTTCCACTCCTCTGTTACGGACTAGCCCCCCATTGACCAGTGCTGCACCTACACCAGAGTAAGAATCTACATTAAAGGAAATGATCTGGCTTTTGGTGTTCTGGGTGTAGACGGTGAAGTCTGCTCCGATACGATCGTGTAAAAAGGATAGCTCCAGACCGCCTTCATATTTGATACTTCTTTCAGGCGCCAGGTTTTGGTTACCTAATGTAGTGGATTGATAAGAATACTGACTTACACTACCTGTACCTCCTGTATAGGGTGACCCAGCCTTATAGCTACCCGTACTAGTGGTATAAGGATCAGTACCATTACCAGCCTGAGCAATGGATAGCCGGAGCTTACCATAGGTTAGCCAGTCGTGATTTTGCTTGAGCAAGTCAGAAAATACAAAGGCCACGTCGGTTCCGCCGTAAAAATAGGAATACTTACCATGTCCATCATTGTACACCAGTGTAGAGTTCCAGTCATTTCGCCCGTATACGTTAAGTGTCAGGTATTTCCAACCCAGGCTACCCTGGAAATAGGCAGAAGCAAA
The DNA here is from genome assembly GCA_903970475.1 of Beijerinckiaceae bacterium. Lineage (GTDB taxonomy): Bacteria > Bacteroidota > Bacteroidia > Chitinophagales > Chitinophagaceae > Dinghuibacter. The sequence continues at coordinate 33,673 of CAJCIQ010000047.1, read as the reverse complement.
CTGCTCTTTATTGGGTGCATTCTCCGTGATGGTAGCTGGAGTGACTGAGTTGGAAATCCGGTATATATCCGGAAGAACCCCGCCATTGTTGGACCATGAATTGCCCGTTTGTCCGGAGGTGGATTCCTCGCCCCCTACGTGCAAGGCTGCCACATATTCATGAAACGATTTGTTGAATACAAATTCGCCCCTATATCGAGCTTGAAGCAGGTCCGTGATGGAACCCGAGTAGCCCGGATTGTTAAATCCGGGGTTGGTCCCCCTGACATCAGCCTGGTGGTTGATATTATAGAGGTTCATACTGGCGTTCCCATCGAAGGACCACCAGGGGGTGAATTTAGCCGTGAGATCTATGCCTCCCCTGAGGTTATCCTCCGTTTGAAAATACTTGTTCTGGTAAATAGGAAAGAATATGCTCTGAGCTATTCCGGTAGGGTCATTGTTATTCTGGCCTCCATTGACTGGATCTATATAATGCGTAGACCAGTAGTGTGCATCGTAGTTCCTGGCCCCATCATAGAGGAATGCATACATGGGGCTATTCCCCCCTTGCTGGGGAGGATTGAGGTTATAGGAATGGACATAACTTCCCATTCCATCCAGGGACAACCAATTGGCTATTCTATGAGTGGCTCTGATACTAAAGCTATTTCGGTCAAACTCATTATTGGGTAAGGGTGATTTAGATGTGAGCCTGGAATAAGACATGCGAATGGTGCTGGTTTCATTGCCACCAGACAAAGCAATATTGGTATTGGCGACCAGCCCTGTTTGATACAGATTCAGCAGGTCTTTAGAATTGGGCAAGTTTTTTCGAGTAAGTCCGCTTACGTCCTGAAAGGTTTGTCCGGTCATCTGGGGACCAAAACTGATTCCGTAATCGCCTACATTGATGGCCAGTGTTCCATTAGAGAGGGTATCCCAATCCGAAGCAAACAGGCCGGCTCCATATACGTTCTGGAAGTCCGTTGTTTTATAGGCCTTTTGCCAGGTCACATCCTGGGACAAACTCACTCCCAATCCCTTTCCTGCTTTGCCCTTTTTGGTCTTGATCAAAAGTACCCCATTGGCCGCCCGGCTTCCATACAGAGCGGTCACAGCTCCCCCTTTCAGGACGCTGATAGATTCTACGTCATCCGGGTTGAGGTCTTTGAGGATATTTCCAAAGTCGGTGTTCGCTCCCTGGTTCTGAGTAACAGATTGGTCATCCAGAATCACTCCATCTACGACTACCAATGGATTATTCCCATACGCGTTAAGGGAGCTGGCGCCCCGAAGCAAAGTTCTGGGAGTTGAGGCGATCCCAGCCACCCCTGGTTGTACTTGCAAGCCGGTGACCATACCTTGTAGGGCACTGATTGGATTGGCTACCATAGTACCCCGAAGATCATCCCCGCTCACCTGGGTAACAGAATATCCCAGGCTTCTTTTTTGACGGCTTTCGCCAAAACCGGTGACCACCACCTCATTCACTTCCTTATTGGCTGATTCCAAATGAATGCTGATCGTCTCTTCCTTAGTTACAGTGATTTGTTTTTCGGTAAATCCTACGCTGGAAATAATCAGCACTGAGCCCACTGGGACCTTCAGGACAAACACCCCTTCTCCATTGGTACTGGTACCTGAAGTTTTTCCTTTTACCCGGACGCTGGCGCCTACTATCGGATTTCCTTTATCATCAACGAGCTTGCCCTTCACTTCTACTATATCTGCGGGAACGCCTAAAGGAGATTCTGGTTCTGTGGCCAGCCTTTCGGTGATAACGACCGTCTTGTTCTGGATAACGTAATCCAGTGGTTGGCCAGCAAAACACGAATCCAATACCTGAATCAGTGGCAGGTTGTGGACATTCAGGTCCACCGGATGGGCTTCTTTTAGCAAAGAATAGTTGTAGAAAAAAGCGAAACCTGTTTGTCGCTTGATTTCTGAAAAAACGGTCTTCAGCGATAAGTGTTTACCGGAAAGGCTCACATTTTGAGCGACACCTCCGGCATGAACCTCCATCAGCGATACCGTAAGTAGCAGTGCAGTTAGTCTCATGGTCATGCACATTTGATGAAAGCCGGAACTCCGGCCCCTACAAATTTTTTTCATACATTCACAGTGGTTTTGGTTAATAATAAATGAATCCCGCTAAGGTTTATTTTGAACGCCAATTCCTGCCCGAAGCGGTTCCAACGTTTCGGGTTCTTTATTGGCGAACTGTCCATTAAGGCAATACAGTAAGCACCTTCCCTTCCAGGCGAAAATGCACCTGACTTTTTTCTAATATCCGCAGCACCTGCATCAGGGTTAGGTCCCGCTCGATGTCTCCTCCAAACCGTGCCTGCGTGATGGGTCCTTCATATCGTACTTCTACATCATACCAACGGCTGATCTGGCGCATTACTATTTGGATATCGTCCTCCGCAAAGCTGAAATAGCCATTCTTCCAGGAAACGGCCGCCTCTACTTTATCTTCGTCCCTTATCTTTTCTTCCTTTCCATTGCTATCCCAAAACCCTATTTCTCCTGGTCCCAACAGAAAACTGCTTTGTTCCTTGTTCAGGCGTACAGATCCGGTAATCAAAGTAGTTTTGACCAGGCTTTCGTCCGGGTAAGCATTCACATTAAAGGCTGTGCCCAGTACTTGAATACCTTGATTTCCTGCATGTACCACAAACGTCTTCCGTGCATCCTGAGCCACCTCGAAATAAGCTTCCCCTATCAGGGTCACTTCTCTGCTAGAGCCCCGGAAAGAGGTCGGAAAGGTCAAAGAGGAGGCCGCATTTAGCCAAACCCTGGTTCCATCTTCCAACACAAAGGGAAATTGTCCTCCCCTTGGTGCGCTTAATACATTAAAGGTTATGCCAGGTTCAGGTTCGTCTGTTCCCTGATAAACCCACTCCCCTGATTTGTTTCGGACCAGCCTGGATTTCCCTTGCAACACCAGCACTGAATTGCTTTGACTGTCCAGATCCAGATGCCGGCCTCCCACTATTGTAAGAATGGCATGATTGTGACCTGGCTGAATATCTTTTATTTTTTGGCTGGTCGGAAGCGGATGACTTTTCTGGTGCTGCGCAAAATACCAGAAACCTCCAACGCCTAAGCCAGCCACTAACACCGCCGCCGCCGCAACCCGTCCCCATCGCAGGCTGATGACCGAAGCAGCCTTTCCATGCCCGTCCTCCTGTCCAAGCAGGCTTTGCTGCTCCTTTCCCAGTGCCTGATCCAGGTAAGACTTTAATTTCCCTTGCTGAAGCAGATGAAAAAAAACTTCCAGCTCCTCGTCTGTAGCTTTGTTTTCCAGGTACCGCCGGACTAATTCCTGATATTGTTTCTTTTGACTCATTGATATTAATTAAAGACAAATAAAAAAAGGGAGAGGGTACCTGCCCCTCCCCCTTTTTTTTAAAAATATTTTCCCCCCCTATTATATGTGCAACATCAACAATATCAATGCAACCTCCATGGTAATACCCAGGTCTCTGCCTGTGGCCACTTTGAAGGTGCGGAGGACCTGAACCATATGCTTTTTGACTGCGTTTTTGGAGATACCGATTTCTTGAGCCACCTCATCATAGGTAAGCCCCTGCTCCCTGCATTTGCGGAATATTTCCCTGGATCTGGGAGAAATGGACTGAAGCACCTTCTCTACAAACTGACTATAGTCGTTAACCAATACCTCATCATCAAAACGCTGTTCTTTAAAACTCCCCACCAGGCTGGCCATCGCCTTTTGAGAGCGAGTCAGGTTCTGTAGAATATTTAAGGTGTGATTGCGGGCAATGGTAAATAGATACCCAGGAAAATTTTTTACCTCCGTTAACTTGGCCCTCGCCTCCCATAGCTTAAGAAAGATATCTTGAATGACATCTTCTGCCAGGGCAGGCATTTTAACCAGCTTCAATACGTAAGGGTAGAGTAAGGGCGCATAATGGGCATAGAGCTGAGAAAACGAAGCCTCATCCCCATGTGCAACTGATAGTAGCAGTTGCTTTTCGTCGTATTTGGGCAAGTCAATCAATGGCGCAGTTAATCAAATATACAGTTTCCGAACAAATTACGGTCAACTATAGTCCTGACAAATCCCATTTAATCGCCTGTGGGTAAAAGTATCTAAGGGAATCAGGGACAATTGGTGGCGCCGGGCGTACAATAGAAGAAACGCCCCCAGGAATGGAGGCGTCTGTATTAAAACAATCACTCTGAGAAAAATCCTTTAAGGCTGTAACAACCACATAACCGCATTCACATTATCGCCGCCCGGAAACTGCCTGTTCACGGCATTTTGCACGTTTGTGGCGTTATTGGTGTATTCATCCAAAGGATACATCCATCTTTTCGGAACGGTATTTACGCCATTTACCTGATTGATGATACCCGATCCAGTGACCTCCAAGGTCGGAAAGCCGGTACGCAGGTACTCATAAAATGCCTGCCATCCTACATTCATATACATGCTGATGTATTTTTGGGTGATGATCTGCTGGATTGCTGTCCCCGTCTGCAAAGCCAGGGAAGGTTGGGCCAGATAGTTCTGAATGTCTACCGTGCTGTAGGTGGTGTTATAATCAGAAAACTGCAAAGACGCCAGAATACCATTCATATAGTAGCTATTGGCGTTTCCACTGATCCATCCCCTGACTACCGCTTCGGCAAGAATAAACTGCAATTCGGAATAGCCCATTAATAAACTGGGTTCGTTGATAGGATCGTATGCATACCGGTTATTAATGGCAGAGGCTTCTCCGGCCCCCCTTTTGGTAATGTTATAACTCAAATCTCCACTTCCCCAAAGTCCTCCATAAGCATTAAAATTGGTATCGGCCAGGTTAGCCGCTGTCGCAATGGGCGTGGGTTCCCCATAGACAAACAAGCGTGGGTCGTTCAGGCCTTGCAGCAAGTGCACAAAACTGCTGTCCAGGTAGAAGTCCGTTTTCATGGAATTGTTGTTGTAATAGGGATATTGGTTGCCCGTGATGTTGTAAAAGGGCAAGGCTCCATTATCACTATTGGATCCCATGAGGGGATACTGGGTGGGGTTGGAAACAATATCATTAAATCGTTGCTGAATGTTCAAGGTGGCATCACTGGTTTTCAATGAAAGGCTCATGAGCACGCGTAAGGAAAATGAATTAATCAGTTGTTTCCATTGGACGACATTCCCCCCATAAATAAGGTCCCCTTCAAGGGCAACCCCATTATCTACCAGGGAATCGCTGGCGATTTTCAATTGATTGAGCACACCCAGGTATACGTCATGCTGTAAATCATAGACAGGACGGGTAGCAGTGGAGTCAAAGTTATTATTGGCCATGGACTGCATCATCTGGGAATAAGGAATATCCCCAAATGCTTCTGTCATTTGAATGATGAAATAGGAAGTAAAGAATTTCCCCAAATAGTAATAATTGAGCTTGGCAGTCCGCATGGCTTCTTGTTGCATTTTCACCACCTGGCTTATATTTCCATAGGACATGCTGCCTCTTTGCCATCCATAATATTGAGCGAGGCTGGCAGATTGGGTATAAGCAAGCTGCCTCGAAGCCAGGCCTGCATCCGTACTGATTGTGTTAAAAGCAATTTGCTCAATATTGCTAAGTTCCAGTGAAGGATCAGCCACCGTGGGGGCATTGGGGTTGACCTGGAAGTAAGACATCTTTTCACAACCGCATAGTGAGAGGGCCAAAGCTGCGGCCGATAAAGCCTTTATATATCTCATCAGTTCCGAGTTTAATTAGAGAGTTAAAATTTAGCATTGAAATTCACACCCAGACTCCTGATGGAGGGCGTTTGCAGGTTATCTGCGGCGGCATCCGGATCCACATTGGGGAGCTTGGACAAGATGAATAAGTTACTGCCGATTAAGGATACGGTCGCAGAAGAGAAGACCTTCCTGGTGAGCCTGGCCGGCAGTGTATAGGTTATAGCCAGCTCCCTTAGTTTCAGGTAGGTATCACTGTAGTAGAAATAATGGTTAAGCATATCCCCGCTGGTGGTTTGCATGAAGCTGATATAATTCACTGCTGTTGTATTGGGGGCATACTTTCTGTTGTCCGCAACGATATTGCCATGGCTGTCATAAGTAGGAGCGCCTGAAGTAACGACGACTCCTTGCCCTACATAGGTGCTGTTCCCGTTATTGGCATCATCCCTGTACTTGTTGACGGTACCAGGTGAAGTACCTCCCCACCACATCTTTTGGTTGGTCGTGGAATAAATCATGCCACCCAGCCTTCCGTCAAAAGAAAGGTTCAAAGAAAAGTTCTTATAACTGAAGGTATTTTGCCATCCGTAAATCCATGCCGGATCACTGTTCCCAATAGCGTGATAATATGGGTCATATGCTTCAAACCCATTGCTGCTATAGATGGGCGTGCCATTAGGGGTTACAGAATTATCGATAAACACCTTATCGATCCGCTGCCCTTGCTTGATGCTGCCCAGATACCCATCAGTTCCGAAAGTTGCCGTCTTGAGCCAAACGTGGTTATTGGCGAAGTTGATGCCCGTTTCCCACCTGAAATCTTTGGTCTTTATAGGGGATGCGCTGATCATAAACTCCCATCCCCTGCGTGTGTATACATTGGCATTTTCCAGTACCGAGGTAATACCACTGGCCTGGGACTGTGTGACATTGGCGATATTGTTGTATTCCTTGTTCTGGAAATAAGTTGCGTCCAGATTGATCCTGTTTTTCAAAAAGCCAAACACCAGACCATACTCCTGGGTGAGCTTAGTGAAGGGAGTCAGCCCCGGAGCATTGGCCGTTGTAGGATAGGACAAAGAAGGAATACTATTCCATTTACTTCCTATCGAATAAGTTGTTAGGTATTGATAGGGACTGGCGCCTGCATTCACCTGCGCTATAGACGCCCTGGCCTTTAAGAAAGAAATGTAATCCGGCAGTTTTAGCACATCCGATAACACGGCAGAAAGCCCCGCGGATGGATAAAAATAAGTGTTGTGGGCCACGGGCAAGGTGGAGGTTTGATCACTCCTGCCGGTCAAGGATAAGTATAAGAATTTTAAGGCTTCTAAGTCAATCATTCCATACAAACTTTCCAACCTGGATTCAGTCAGGTTATTGGAAGCTTTTAAGGGATTGGTGGAATTCCCCAGATTGTAGAATCCAGGTATGGTCAAACCATCGGTTGTCACATAATCAGACTTGTAATTGGTATAGGCGTTCGACCCCCCTGCGGTTATGTTGATGCCCAACTTATCGGAGAACCGATGTTTGTAATTCAGGATAAGGTCTGAGGTGATGTCAAAATAATTGGTTTCTGTAATGCTGTAATTTCCTTTGGAGATATAACTATAGGCGATATAGCTGTAAGGCTCCTCATAATCCTGGTTCAATCCATACTCATTAAATCCATTGCGGAACTTCAGAGACAGCTCAGGGGTAAACTGGTAATCCAGGGTTGCTTCTCCGAAGGTGCTGGTTTTCCTGTATCCGTTCAACAACTGGTTGGCAATAAAGTAAGGATTGTTGTACCAGGAAAGGTTGTAATTCCGTTGTTGTAGCCCTTCTTGCCCAGGTATCCAGTAGTTCTTTAAGTCCCGTATATCGATATCCGGGCCAATCCATAGGATCAGGTTATAGAGAATGTTGGGAGGGCCATAACCCACCGTAGGATAGTTATTGGAAAACTGACGATTAAAGCTCAGTTTAGTATCCACCGTTAACCTGGAAGACAACGCATAATTCCCCCCTACTGTGAAAGAAGGATTTTCCACCCCGGTGTTCGGCACCATGCCTTTCTGGTAAGTATTGGATGCCGACATCCTAAAAGATCCCCTTTCGCTACCAGCCGATATGGCCACAGAATTGGTTGATAAAATGCCTGTCTGGAAAAAGTTCTTTATATTATTGGCACCTCTGGATACCCAGGGAATGGGTTGGTAGTGACTGCTGACCTGCTGGCCGTTGGGAAGGGTTACGGTATAGAGCTGATTGGGATTATATGGGCTATTGTATTGGGGCAATTCAAGGTAACCACTGGCAGTCCCCGCCACCTTTTGATTGAGCTTAGGCCCCCAGACCCATCCACCACCTTCAGATCCGCTACCCGATCCATCCACGTAACCATATACGCCGTTGTCTCCATCCCCGTATTGGGCTTGTACCTTAGGCACCACCGTATATCCTGTTTGAAATACCGTAGAGGAATTAACATCCACACTCAGTTTTCTTTTCTTCCCCTTCTTAGTCGTATAAATAATAGCGCCATTTATACCGATGGAGCCATACAATGCACCCGCAGCAGTACCCTTTAGAACCGTTACAGATTCTATGTCGTCTGCATTGATTTTGAAAGGATCTGCGCTGGGATCCGGGATACCATCGATAACAATGAGTGGCGTAACCCCTCTCAACAGAATGGTGGGATTTTGGAATAAGTCCGTGGTATTTTGTATATCCAATCCGGCTACCTTACCCGTTAACTGACTGGCCACGGTGGGCGCCTTGACCTTTTCCAGTGATTCTCCGCTGACTTCTTGTACAGCGTACCCCAAAGCCTTCTCCTGCTTTTTAATTCCCAAGGCCGTGGTTACTACAACCTCACCCAATTGGGTTTTATCATCTGGCATAAGGAACACGGTAATCGTACTCCTGCCGCTCACAGGAATATCCTGAGGCTGAAACCCCACTGAAGAAAAAGATAGGATTCCATTCTTATTAACTTCAATTGAAAAAGCACCGGTGGCGCCGGTTGTAGTCCCCTTGTTGGAGCCCTTAACCTGAATGGAAACGCTTTGTAGCATGCTGCTGTCTTTTGCAGAGCGAACTATGCCGCTAAGGCGAATCTGTTGAGCCGACCCGTAGAGGAAGCAAAACATTAGTGAAATGAACAGAAAAAATCTAATGATCATAAACTCTAAATTTCTGGTGTGTTGATGGATAATGGAATGCAATACCCTGCCCGGGCACGCTTACGGTCGTCCGTCCAACGCGCTCCAGGTGCAATACATGGACTGGCAAGACCTCTCTCGGGGATTGCGACAGTTAACCTTTACTATCTATGACTTATCTGGATTCAGCAGTTATTCCTTCCTGACCGTTCTTCTCTGGGTGATGTATGGGCTAGGTTTACGAAGCGAATATCGAAGAATAATTCAGATTACCAAAATTAAATTGAATGAACGTTCAATTAATTAATTGTTACCTGATTTGTATTGTTTATGGCTAGAATGCTTGATTAACAAGGTTTTTCCATAAGTTTGGGATCCGCGCAATCGAATGCGCATAACCCAAATATGATGCACTTGGCAACCTTATTAAGAATACCGGCAACCTTATCCAGGGATATAGCCACAGTGCTTGGCTGGGTGGGTGCCGTAGCCTGTCTGGTAGCTTACTTATTGTTAAGCTTGAAGAAGTTAAAGGCGCATGGCCTTTTGTATCCGCTATTGAATGTGATTGGAGGAATAGGATTAACCTATAGTGCCATTTTTTCTGATGACTACCCCAACATCATCATTAATATATTGTGGGCCACCATTGCACTTACTTCATTTTTCCTGAATGCAAAGAAGGAACACTGACAAACTGCAAGTGTCCCAGCGCCTGCTGCTTATAACGGGCAATCTTTTGTTTGTATTCTTGCTTATCAGTAACCAGACTTAGATAATAATAAGCCCCATCCACCAAAATAAAAATCATATCGGCAGCAATGACCGGATCTTTCACGGCCAACTTTCCAGCATTGTTGCACTGAACGATCAAGTCAATTAGCCGCTGGCGGAGGGAATCCAATAAGTTCTTATATTTCTCTTTAATGACCCCATCCCTGAAAGCAAGGGCATAACAGCTATAGGATACACTGTCGTCAAACAATTTGTTCCACTTGTCTGAAAATATATTGTCAATCACCCTTAGCAGGGTACGTTCAGGATCATCTACGATCGTTTTGGGCACATCAAATATGAGCAGGTATTTATCCAGTATATATTCAATGAGGCCATACACCAAATATTCCTTTGTTTTAAAGTAGTGGACAATCAGGCTGGGATTCATGTCCAGGATTTCCGCCGTTTTGGCCAGGGATGCATTCTCCAGGCCTTCTTTTTTAGCCAGCTTGTAAAAAGCTTCTATTATTTCCTTGCTGCGGACATCCTTTAAACTTTTTCTTCCCATATATAATGCGTAAGTATTTGGTAGTGAGTAAGGCCGTAATCTACATTTTAAATTTGAATCTGGCAGCCTTCCATCTATTGTTTATCTTCCAGCAATAAACCCCATGACTACATGATCAACTGTTCTTTCCTTCCTGTTTTCTATGAGCACCATCAGTGCATCAAATCCGGCAAACCCTCTGCTGATCTGAATGATTACGCAGCGACCGAGGACATTTGGATGGGCTTTTTTGGCTTGGGGAAGTTTGAGACCTATGCATACCTTTATAACAATTGCAACAACATTATCGATTTTGAGCAATGGTTGATTACGCTGAAAGGCGAAACAAAAGTGAGGGCCTCCGCTGAGGCTTTCGAAAAGTGGACCAAAGGAAATGCGCCTCAGGCAGATTCCGTCATGCCCTCCATCCTTAGTGCAGCACAGTGGCAAAGCTGGAAGGATCAAGGATATATCAAAATAAGTAACCTGGTAGATCCAACGTTATGTGATGCTGTTACCGATATTATTTGTACCCAACTAGGTGTAGACCTCTCTAGTGCCGAAACCTGGTATCCCCAGCATCCTGATTGGCATGGTCTAATGGTTCAACTTTACCAGGACGAAAGTATCAATGCCATCAAAGGACTGCCCTCCATTTTACAGCTATTCACTGAACTCTACGGCACCTCTCGTATCATAGCCAATACGGAAAAAGTAAGTTTTAATCCACCGGAAACTGCTTCCTGGAAATTCCGTCATAATACCCTTCATTGGGATATTGATTTTGCAAAACCAGACCTAGATTACATCCAAGGCCTGGTATATCTCAATGATGTTCCGGAAAACAGGGGCCCCTTGACAGTGGTTCCAGGATTTCACCAACGTTTTGACAATTGGATCTCAAAATACCCTGACCCCTACCTCGCTCAACAAGTAATGCAAAACTCTTTTACCGGTATGCCTTTACCAGGTAAAAAAGGGGATATCGTATTATGGTTGCAGACCCTGCCTCATTCAGCCACTAGTAATACCTCTGAGTTACCCAGATTTGTCCAGTATATCAGCTTTTCTAAATATTGAAGGGAGGCCGTCTCCCGAACCTCCCTTCAAACAGCTATGGCGGCACTTGTGCCCTTACACCCCGCTCAGGACCAGAACTTATTTTCAGCCTCCAGATCAGCAGTGAAAATTTTCGCGCCTACAATCTGACCGTTTGCCACCTGGTACACATCTACATTCTCTACATCAAGCCGACTCCCATTGGCCTTAGCCGCTGTCCACTGTAGGAGACAGGCTACCTGGCTTCCATTTACCGTTACGGATTTAATGGCGGCAAGCCGGAGCGAATTATCAGACAATTCATACATTTTCCCAACCATCTGGAAAACCTCACCAGCAGAAGTCATCAAACCGGATACCTGGTTATTACCTGGTTGCTCCCATTTTATTTCAGGGCTAACCAGCGCAGCCAGAGTTTCATTATTACCATTTTGCACAGCCGCTAAAAATTCGGTCACAACCGCTTTTGCATTTTTGTCCATGTTGCATTTGATTTTGTTGAATCAAAGTTGAGACCTTTCTGCGGGGAAGCTTTTGTCTTTTCACGACAACCATTTAACATTATACGCCAATAATTAATTCCTCTTGGAATCCATCAGCATGATGGTAGCTTCGGCGTCCGTTGGCGCCAAAACCAAATATCGTAGACAATTAGTCCTATTTCGTCAACAATTCGTGGGGGCGCCTAAATGCAACAATTTATTAATCAACCTTTTATTTCTTAGCATTATAATTGGGCCGCCTGTTCCTATAAAACCAAGCAATTTATGAGTACACTAAAAGTTAAAGACGGTACTGAAATTTTCTACAAAGATTGGGGAACCGGACAGCCTATTGTATTCCACCATGGATGGCCTTTATGTGCTGACGATTGGGATGGACAAATGATGTTTTTCCTACAACAAGGATTCAGGGTCATCGCCCATGACCGCAGAGGACATGGGAGGTCTTCCCAGACTGCCACCGGCAATGATATGGATACCTACGCAGCCGATGTCGCTGAACTCACAAAAGCACTTGATTTAAAAGATGCCATCCATGTGGGCCATTCCACCGGAGGTGGAGAAGTAATCCGCTATGTGGCCAAGCATGGAAAAGGCCGGGTAGCTAAAGCCGTACTGATCAGTTCCGTTACACCGCTTATGGTGAAAAACGACACTAACCCGGATGGCATTCCTATTTCCGTATTTGATGATATACGGGAAGGAACAGCTTTCAACAGGCCACAATATTTCGAAGATTTTACGATCCCATTTTACGGCTACAACCGTCAGGGAGCGAAAATAAAAAAAGGCATACAGGATAATTGGTGGCGCCAGGGAATGATGGGTGGCATAAAAGCCCATTATGATTGCGTCGCCGCCTTCTCTGAAACCGACTTCAGGGAAGACCTCAAAAGTGTAGACGTACCGGTGCTCGTATTGCATGGAGAGGATGATCAGATCGTTCCCTTCCCCATCTCCGGCGCCAAGGCAGTAAAGCTCCTAAAGCACGGCAAACTCATTTCCTATCCCGGCTTCCCTCATGGCATGCCCACAACGGAAGCAGCTACCATCAATAAAGATCTTTTGGCATTTTTTAAATCATAGTCAGCAGCTGAACCTCAAGAAAGAAGCGCTGATCCTCGAAATGATAAAAAGGATGTCTCTCAGGGACATCCTTTCTTGCCTGCACCGATTACATTTAAATCGCCTCCTGGCTTGGATCATTACAATTAGGTATAAAACGTTTCCGGTTTAAAGCGTTTGGCCAACAAACCCGTGGCTTTGCTTAAATCCAGGTCGGCCACCACGATGCCCGTCAGCCCATAAATACCATGAGCCATCACCGTGCCATCCGGGGCTATGATAGAGCTGGCAGAATCAGGGTATTTCATGCCGTAGTTGGCACTGGCGAAGTAGATCGTATTTTCAAGGGCCCTCATCATCATGGCTTTTTCGTAATAAGGATTATCCATGCTGCCCCATTCTTTAAGCAGGGTTCCCTTCTCATTGCTACCCCCTGCATGTGGGTGGAACACTAGCGGTGCTCCCTGACGAGCCGCCCAGCGTACCGACTCCGGATAGCGGAAACCTTCATGGCAAATGACTATGCCGAATTTGACCCCGTTGATCTCAAACAACCTGCGCTGATTTCCTGCAATCCAAATATTGTCCTCTGTCGGATCCAATTGCGTCTTTGCCTGATAGCCCAATACCTTACCATGCTGGTTGATCACAAAGGCGACGTTCAACAGTTCATTTCCTTCATACCAATCCATTGGAAGGATCAGTGCAATTTTATTTTCTGCTGCCACTATGCAGGCTTTGTCCAGGGCTAATTGCAGTTGTATGGGGGTCCTTTCATCTCCCGTATGCTGTCCAAAAGGGTAGCCGGGAATAAAAGATTCGGGGAAACATACGATCTCCGCTTCTGAAGCTGCCGCTTCTTTGGTCAGTTTTTCCAGCCAATATAAACTCTCAGCAATGTTTGAAGGAAGCTGAGGGGATGCCAAAGCGATTCTCATAGTCTAAGGTTGAAACCAAAGTTACTGATTACTGCCTCAATAACCGTTGATCATACGGCCTACAGGCTTGGCCCCTGCGTATAAACCCTTACCCAATCAGGGTTTTTAATGAAATTTAAGAGAATAGGTTATTTTAACTCCTTGAATTGCTTTAGTAATTCCCCAAACGCAATCCGGGCCACCACGCATCCGCCAATGATAGTATAGGTAAGCTCTGAATCTTCCAGATTCATTGGATCATTTACGACCTTGTTTTTGATAATGGTATGACATGCAAGACTAATACCGCTTAGAATAGAAGCAGCAGATAAAAATGTGGCAAATACGTTTACAAGAGACTCTTTGCTGAGTTTTCATTTACACGCCGCAGTAATCATATAAGCAATCATTACAAACCCGGATATAACTAATATCCAATGGGCTTGAAAAAAGGACCCTTCCATCTTTGATGCTTGGGATTTTAATCGGGAAATGCAGGAATTATAAATCTTCCAAATTATCGCAAGAAGATTGCAGCTTCCTTTCTCTTTGATATTCTGCAAGACCAGTGACACTGGCACCAAGAATACAACCAATAATAATTCCACCTGTAGGAAAAATAGAAGAACCCTATGCAGCGCCACCAGCGAGTCCAGCTAGACTTGCTGTTATAATTTTAGGAATGCTCAACATATTTGCTTCTCTTCTTGTATGGGATTTGAATTGTTGCATATTGGTACACTAAATTACAAAATAGATAGGAGATGAATGATCAAATATCTCTTACACAACAACTAATTTACCCATTTCTCTAATAGCCTACGGATATAGAAGTAATGTATGCTGCTATCAATGTCTACATTCTTGATATGGGTTGCCCATTGAGTAAATGCCCCAGCTAGTTCATGAATCATTACCACTTTAGGCGCAGGGGGTGCTTTGGGAGGTGCAACTAAAGGAACCCGGTTTACCTGCGCCCCTCCCTTATAACTGGTAAGGAAGGATCATAGTTGCCCTTCAACATTTCCAGTTTGATTTCAGACACTTTGATGTGTGCCTGCGTTAACCCATCCAGAGAATATGGGTGAGGCAGTGTAAGGGTATACCTTTCCCCGGCATACCGCCACCTAAGCCTGATCCTACCCTTTTAGTTTTCTGCACGGATTTCCATGGGGCTATCTTGATACCCATTTGATATCCAAAAAGGGGATTTAGAGGGTATCACCTGCGATAATTCCACTTGGTAAAAGCGATTGTTTCTTTATATTTGCCTCCCGCTAGACGCCAAGAGCCTCACTCGGGGCAGAAAAGCGTCAAAATCCCGGATCTTTAGCTCAGTTGGTTAGAGCGCTTCCTTGACATGGAAGAGGTCGTTGGTTCGAATCCAATAGGATCCACTTCAATAAAAGCCCCGAATCGGGGCTTTTCAATTTATATGGGTAATTAATGGCACACTTCTGGAAAGAATTAACTTGCGTTGAGCGCTTTCCGGAAGGAAAAGT
Organism: Beijerinckiaceae bacterium; assembly: GCA_903970475.1. GTDB lineage: Bacteria > Bacteroidota > Bacteroidia > Chitinophagales > Chitinophagaceae > Dinghuibacter. The sequence goes on along the minus strand of CAJCIQ010000047.1, from coordinate 18,519 downwards.
TTTATTAACATATTTTTCTATATTTTTTGGCTTTGAGGATGATATGCAAAATAAACCTTACCATTGATTCACCGTCTTAGTAACCGGCTTTAACCCGCAAGCGTAGATTAATCGTTGAGAGTAGGAAAACCTTTTGTCGTTCTAGGGATAGGATTTGTGTTTCTGTTCAACCAACTAGTTATTGGACAGACCAATCCCATTTTACCTGCACCCAAGGTGGTGGCAAGGAATGACACCAGCAAGGTAAGGATTGACAGCACTAAACCAAAAAGCGATACCCTACCAACAAATAAGAAAGACACCACTAAAGCCGATACCCTGGACTACGCGCATCAAAAGGATCTGATTGATGTCATGCTGCTCATCGTGCACCGGGACCCTAAAAAGCGATTGGATACAGCGGTGAAGAAGGCCGGAAGGATCTATTTTTCCGGAGCGCCCACCGTTGAATACTCTGAGGTGACTGGTTTTGGGATAGTCGTCGGGGCTCAGGCAGCTTTTTATACCAATACGGCCGTTGCTACCAACTTGTCAACTTTTCAAACTTCCATTGGCGTCACAACCAACCGGCAACTGGTGCTACCTCTTCAATCCTCTATCTGGACAAAAGGGAACGCGTACAATTTCATTGGGGACTGGAGGTTCCTCCAGTTTCCGGAAGACACCTATGGTTTGGGAGGAGAAACAACCTTAAGCGATGGGTATAAGGTGGATTACAATTATGTAAGGCTATACCAGTTCGCCTTGAAAAGATTAGGAAAGGATTTCTTTGTCGGTCCGGGGGTTGCGTTAGATTACCACTATCATATCGAACAATTGGGGGTAGGAAATATGGTGACGGATTATGACAAATATGGATTCAAGCCCCAGTCCGTATCCAGTGGAGTGGCCATAGATGTTCTTTATGATACGAGGGAAAACTCCATCAATCCCGAAGGTGGTTCCTTTTACGGGAACTTACAGATAAGGCAGAACCTGACTGAATTGGGAAGCGATAACAACTGGACTTCTGTGATACTGGATGCCCGCAAATACTTCAATCTACCCGGTAGTTCTAAAAATGTCCTGGCCTTTTGGAGCTATAATTGGGTGGTATTAAGTGGAAAAGCGCCTTACCTGGATTTGCCGAGCACAGCCTGGGACAGTTATAATAATACCGGCAGGGGTTATATCCAAAGCCGGTTTCGGAGTGATAAAATGTTTGACCTGGAAGCGGAATATAGATTTGGCATACTGAACAACGGGTTGATAGGAGGTGTGGTGTTTACAAATGCAGAAACCTTTTCCCAATTAGGTACCTGGAACTTCGATAAAGTGTGGCCAGCCATAGGTACGGGAATCCGGTTAAAGTTTAATAAGTTTTCCAGAACCAATGTAGCCTTTGATTATGCATTTGGCCTCCGGGGTAATAGCGGCGTATTTGTAAACCTGGGGGAAGTTTTTTAATACCGTAAAATGAACCCTTACCTCTATCTATCTTCTTTGAAAAAGAAATGCCCGTGCGCTGCGGCGACCCTTACCCTCATCCTGTTGGTCAGCACTGTTAAAGCCCAGGTACCAGGCACGGCAGGCGCATTGGCAGCCACCCATTCCGTTGATAGCATAGGGCGGCACAAGCCCGTGGACGATACGGCGTGGCTGAAAAGTCAAAGGGACCTGATCGACGTTTTCCTGATCATCCTGCACAAAAACATCTACAAAAGATTTGATACTACAGGTCATAAGACCCATAGTCTATATATCTCTGCTGCTCCGGCGGTGCAATATGCCCTGTCCACCGGAGTGGGCGTTAACATCACAGGAAATGCGGCCTTTTTCACGACCGCCGATAAGAAAGAGAATCTGTCCACCCTGTTGACCTATCCTACTTACACGCAAAACAAGCAGCTTATTTTACCCCTACAGTCTTCGATATGGACCAGGGACAATAAGTATAATTTTTTAGGAGATTGGCGATACCTGCATTTTCCCGAACAGACATTTGGCTTAGGTGGAACAACGACCGATGCAGATGCAGTAAACCTGGATTATAACTACCTCCGCTTTTACCAATATGTGCTTCGCAAAGTGGCCAAGGACTTCTTCATCGGACCCGGCTACCAGTTGGACTACCATTACGATATCCAGCAGCTAGGGCTAAAACCTGGAGCCACCACCGATTTCAACAAATACGGATACAGCCCCCAATCCTGGTCTTCCGGGGTATCCCTGGATTTTTTATACGATACAAGGAAGAACTCTATCAATCCTGAAGGGGGATCCACCTATGCCAACCTGATTTTGCGCCAAAACCTTACCGCCTTGGGAAGCGATCAGAACTGGACCTCCCTTTTGCTGGATGTACGCAAATATTTTAGCCTTCCAGGCAACTCACGCAATGTGCTGGCGTTTTGGAGCTATGATTGGCTGACCCTATCGGGTAATCCCCCTTACCTTGATCTGCCCAGTAATGGCTGGGACACTTATGACAATACAGGCAGGGGGTATATACAAAGCCGGTTCAGGAGCAAAAATATGCTGGACCTGGAAGCAGAGTACCGGTTTGGAATCCTGAACAATGGATTAATTGGAGGCGTCGTATTTGCCAATGCCGAGTCCTTCTCTCAAATGCTGGGAAGCAGCGGATTTCAACAGATAGCCCCTGGGGCTGGGCTGGGCCTGAGGATTAAGTTCAACAAGTTCTCCAAAACCAATATTGCCATCGATTATGGTTGGGGGATGAATGGATCCAACGGGCTATTCCTCAATCTGGGAGAAGTATTCTAAGCTGGGCCGCCACAGCCGCGGAGCGTGTATTCTAAATATGTTCCTCGTGCTCAGGCCCAACCGCATAGATCTTTTCAATGGCATCCTTATAATGATCCATGATGACCTTGCGCTTCATGCTTAATTTGGGCGTCATTTCTCCCTTATCCACCGTCCATTCCTGAGGCAGGAGTTCAAATCGTTTGACTTGCTCAATATGGTTGAGGGGTTGGTTACACCTATCCACTTCTGAACGGAACAGTGCCAACACTTTGGGCTCTTTAATGACTTGTTCGTTAGCCGTAAAGGAAACCCCATTTGCGTCACACCACTTTTTTAATTGGGAGAAGGATGGAACGATCAGGGCGCCGACAAACTTCCTTTCCGGGCCAACCACCAACACCTGTTCAATAAACGGGCTATCCTTCATTTTTCCTTCCACACTTTGAGGCGCTACGTACTTACCCCCACTGGTTTTGAAGAGTTCCTTTTTCCGGTCAGTGATCTTTAAGAACTTACCGTCTTCGACGATGCCGATATCTCCTGTATGCAACCATCCATCAATAATGGTTTCCGCTGTAAGGTCAGGTCTTTTGTAATAACCCATCATGATACTGGGAGATTTCACGCAGATTTCTCCATCTTCTTCCAGCTTCATTTCGACGCCATTCATCACGGGGCCAACCGTACCAAATTTGGTCAATCCTGCCGGTGCCCGGCGGTTTACACTGATCACCGGACTATGTTCGGTAGGGCCGTAACCTTCATATACGGGCACCCCACCTCCATTAAATAGCCTTAATAATTTTTCCTGGCAGGCGGCCCCCCCTGTTACGATAAAACTGATGTTACCACCTAAAGCCTCCCTCCATTTGGTGAAAACCAACTTGTTGGCAATAGCTAATTTTAACCTGTACATGGCAGACCCTTTGTTCAGGTTATCGTATTGTTCACCCAGGGCTACGGACCAATAAAAAAGCTTTTTCTTAATGCCCGTCAATTCATGCCCAGCGCTCATGATGCGCTCATAGACCTTTTCCAGTAATCGGGGAACCGTGGTAAAGCCATCGGGTTTGACTTCCTTCAGGTTGGCGCCTATAGTGTCGGTGCTTTCTGCATAATAAATGCTGATCCCACTAAACAGGTATATATAGGTAACGGTCCGCTCGAAAATATGGTTAAGGGGCAGGAAGCTCAAAGCCTTTGTATCCGGAGCATCCGGGAAAGGAAAGCTTTCCTTTGCCTTCAATACATTGTAGGCTATGTTATGATGGCTGAGCATAACACCCTTAGGGGTGCCTGTTGTACCCGAAGTATAAATGATGGTTGCCAGATGCTCTGGCTTGATGGAAGCTTTGATCTTTTCCACTTCAGCGACAGCACTTGCGTCTCCCATTTTCAGGATAACATCCCAGTGATCGGCTCCGGCTACCGGATCAAAGGTGAATATTTTTTTGAGGGAAGGGACCTTAGGCATTAAGGCCGTAACCTTGTCAAACTGTTCCTTATTGTTGACAAACATGTATTTTACCTGGGCATCATTGAGGATGAACTCCAGTTCCCCCGGATTGGTGGTCGGATAGATAGGGGTAAGTACGGCGCCTACCGATTGCACAGCTAAATCTGTGATCACCCATTCGGGTCGGTTATTGCTGATGATGGATATCTTATCCTGGCCTTCCGGAGTCAGGTCCCCAGCGCCAACACCAAGTTTATAAAGGCCTGCACTCAATCGTTGTACCAGATCTTTCACCTCACTGGTTGAATACTCCCTCCACTGGCCATTTTCCTTAGCAGCGAGCATATTGGGCTTATGAAAGCGCTGTAGCTGATATTCCAGACCATCAAATAGTCGGTTTAATTCCATACTGCAAGTCATTAGTAGGAGAAAGGTAGGCGTTTTTTACTAATCCTCTACCACCTTTTTCTCTTGCTTAGTCTGATAATATTGACCCTTAGGCATCTTAAACAAGCGGCCTCTCTGGAAATTATTAAAAGTGTTGAACTCGGTGCTGTTACTGCTTACCCATGTATCATAAGTAGTGGAATCCTGAGCGAAACCGAATATCCATTGGTTGTAGGCGTTGAACATTCCACTTTGCAGGAGCTGGCGTTGGTAATCGAATAGTTTAAAGGGAAACTGAGTAGCGTATTTACTGTACCAATCCAGGATGAATCGGCTTCTCATGCTGGTTAGGTTTTCTTCAGTTACACCACCCGATACGGCAGAAGCATTGGCCTTCCAGGTAGCCCTCAGGGCGTTTTCAAACGCATTGACGGGCTCCCCTTTTTTGGTAAGCAGGGGATCCAGGTAATTGCCGGAAGAAAAAAGCCTTTTGTAACTGTCCAGTAACAGGGCTTTGATTTCAGGGGTCCTTCTGGTCAGGCTTTCCATGTTCACAAAAATCTCACCGTAGATCACACTCCAGGTAACGTCTATTTTATAATAAAACTTAGAAGCATAATAATAGTTGCCAGGATAACTGGGGTCGGCTTCGATCCCTTGTTCCCAAACCTTGATAGCCTCACCAGTACGAGCCAGGCTTCCAAGGAAAATACCGAAATCACTATACAAGGGACCACTATCAGGGAACTTCTTCAATCCAGCCCTGTATACTTTTTCAGCTTCCTTATTTTCGGCCAGCGCAGTATAGATATTTCCACCGATCTGAAAACAGGCGTCGTCCGCGTTATCGCTTTTCAGAATGGGTTGCAAAGTAGACAGGCCCTTTGCATAATCCTTGTTGAGGTAATAACAAAACGACAAGCTTTTTACCACTTCGACGTTACCTGGTTCCTGCTGGTAAGCTTTGTTTAATGTATTAATCGCATTAGTAATATCACCACCCTGCATAAGGGAGTTGCCGGTTTCCAGTAACTCCTTTACACTTTGGGCCCTTGAAGAAAAGGACACGAAGCTTACCATCAATATCAAACCAAATCGTAGTGTACGCATAATAGAAATATATGTTTAAACGTAGGTTAATAGATTAAGTGCGTCAATAGTCCATCACGAAGCTTAGGTTCAAACCAGGTACTTTTCGGTGGCATCACCTCCCCGCTATCCGCTATATCAAACAACTGGGCAATCGTTACTGGATGCAAACTGAACGCAACCGCCATTTCTCCGGAATTTACCCTCTTTTCCAATTCGCCCAACCCCCGGATGCCGCCTACGAAATCAATGCGGCTATCCGTTCTGGGGTCCTGAATGCCCAATACCGGAGCCAGCAAGCGATCCTGTAGGACGGTTACATCCAATACCCCTATTGGATCATTTGAATAGGTTCCGGGTTTAGCCGTCAATTGATACCATACACCACCCAGATACATGCCAAACTCGTGCAATGTAGGCGGGGATAAAGGCCCGGACACCGGACGAACATCAAATGAGGCAGACAACTTGGACAGAAACGCTTCCGGCGTCAACCCATTAAGGTCCTTCACCACCCTGTTATAGTCCAGGATCCGAAGCTCGGAGGCTGGGAATAAGGTAGTCAGGAAAAAGCCAGAAGCTGGGGTGGCCTTAGCGCCCAATGCGTCGCTCACTTTAGCAGCCGAGGCGGCCCTATGGTGTCCATCGGCAATATAAGTACACACAGACGGATTGCCGAATAAGGTGGTTATTTGAGCAATCACTGTTTCGTCATTCACTACCCATACGGTATGCCTGATCTGGTCCTCAGCGCTGAAATCGTAAACCGGCGCTTTTTCACTTATCCATTTGCCGATTAAACCATTGACCGAAGGTATATCCTTATAAGCGAGGAAAACGTTACCCGTTTGGGCTCCTGTTACTTTTATATGATTGATCCTATCCAGCTCTTTTTCAGGACGGGTGAACTCATGCTTCTTAATGACGCCTTTCAGATAATCCTGTACACTGCTTACGCAGACCAACCCTGTCTGGCTTTTGCCATTCATGACCAGCTGATAAATATAATAGCAGGGCTTGCCTTCTATAAACAGCACGTCCCTTTGCATAAATGCCTGAAGATTCTCCTTGGCTTTGATATAGACTTCAGGGGAATGGACATCTGTTCCTTCGGGCAGGTCAATCTCTGATTTGGTTACGTGCAAAAAGGAGTTGGGATTACCCTGGGCTTCAATCTTTGCTTCCTTCGAGTTCAACACATCATAGGGCCTGGAGGCCACCTGTCCCGCAAACTGGGCGCCAGGGCGCAATGCTGTAAATGGTGCTATAATTGCCATATATAAATTTATAGGCTAGCCGTGAAAAAATCCGTTCTAACCATGAGTTTTAGCAAAATCTTCTATAAGTGCGACGATATCTTCGACACTACTAAGCGGTAGCGCATTATACAGGCTGATCCTAAATCCGCCAACGCTCCGATGGCCTTTTACCCCATACATACCTGCGGCCTTGCATTTGTCCATGAAAGGCTGCTCTAAAGCCGGGTCCTTCATCACAAAACACACGTTCATACGACTCCTGTCCTCTTTGGCCACCGTTGGCTTGATAAAAGGAATCCTGTCCAACGTGTCATACAATAAGGCGGCCTTTTTCGTGTTGAGCTGGTCTATAGCTGCTGTTCCACCCTGGGCTTTGAGCCAACGCAAGGTCAGCATGCTTACATAAATAGCAAATACAGGCGGGGTATTGAGCATAGATCCGGCCTCGATATGCTTCTGATAATCCATGATGCCGGGTATCTTTCTCTGCACTTTACCCAAGAGGGATTTCTTTACCACAACCAGCGTAGTGCCAGCGGCGCCCATATTTTTCTGGGCCCCCGCATAGATGAGATCAAACTTGGAATAGTCCATCTCACGGCTGAAGATATCACTGCTCATGTCGGCCACCACAGGCACACCGTTGCTATAGGGGATCTTATGCCATTCTGTACCGTATATGGTATTATTGGTCGTAATATGCAAATAGGTAACAGGGGGATCCACACTGAAATTCTTGGGGATATACGTGTAATTGGCCTCCTGGGAAGAAGCCAGCACCTTTACCTTGCCAAACTGTTTAGCGTATTGGATGGCTTTGGAAGACCAAACCCCCGTATCGATATAAGCGGCCGTACCAGCCTCATCCAGGAGGTTCAAAGGAACCGTCATGAATTGCGTGGTAGCCCCGCCATGGAGAAACAACACTTCGTAGTCTGAGGGGAGGTTCATTAATTCCCTGACCAGCGATCGGGCTTCATCCAAAACAGATTCAAACAAAGGGGTACGGTGGCCGATTTCCAGGATGGAAAGCCCGCTATCATTAAAATTAATGATCGCCCTGGATGCTTCCTGAAGTACCTGATCTGGCAAAATAGAAGGCCCCGCATTGAAATTATGGATCATCGTAATGCGTTGTTAGGCTGCAAACCTACATTAAAATATGGCTATCTGCTATCTTTGTGCTATGATCTTCCCTTCGTCTTTATTGGAAAATGCAGTGAACGAATTCTCCCGCCTCCCAGGGATTGGGAAAAAAACAGCCCTGCGCCTGGTATTACACTTGATTAAACAAGAACAGGGAACCGTTCAACAATTTAGCGATACCATAGCCCGGATGCGGAACGAAATCCGTTTCTGCACGCGCTGTCATAACATAGCCGATTCAGACCTCTGTAATATTTGCTCAGACAGGAGCAGGCGCCGCGATACCATCTGCGTAGTAGAAAATGTAAGAGACGTCATTGCCATAGAAGGTACCGGACAATTTAATGGCACGTACCATGTTTTGGGAGGAGTGGTATCCCCGCTGGATGGTGTGGGCCCTGACCAATTGCCTATTCCTGACTTGATTAGTAGGGTAAAGGAGGACCAGGCAAAAGAAGTAATCTTTGCCCTTAGCCCCACCATTCAGGGAGATACGACCATTTTCTATATTCAGCGCCAATTGGAGGGCCTTCCTGTTCAGATAACGACCATAGCCAGGGGGATCTCCTTTGGGGGAGAACTGGAATACGCCGATGAAATGACCCTGGCCAGGTCCCTGGCAGGACGCCTTCCGGTGGGCCAGTATGTAGGGCGGAAATGACAATTTTTTGTATCTTTGCCATCTCTTACAGGCGGATTTGTTTATTGTTCGGCCTGATCATCTCAGAACAGAACTAATAAACGAGAGGTTACCCCATCCTACAAGCTGGTGTATTTTCCCCGCGTTTATTCAAGTTCCTTCTGGCAAAACGGGAGGATAATTATGGATACCATAAGTGATTGTTTAGGAAAACGTATTTTGATCATTGACGGTGCTATGGGCACCATGATACAAAGGCATCACCTGAGTGAGTCGGATTACAGGGGCCAGCGATTCAAGGATTGGCCAACTGACCTTAAAGGCAATAACGACCTCCTCAGCCTTACCCAGCCCCATATTATACAAGGGATTCACAAGCAATACCTTGAAGCAGGGGCAGACATCATCGAAACCAATACCTTCAATTCCCAGCGCATCTCCATGGCCGATTACCATATGGAGGAACTGGCCTTTGAAATCAATGTAGCTTCTGCACGGCTAGCCAAAGAAGCGGCCGCTCAATTCACCGCAGCCAATCCGGATAAACCCCGGTTTGTAGCGGGAGCCATAGGGCCCATGAGTAAAACGCTGTCCCTTTCTCCCGATGTCAACAATCCTGGATTCAGGGCCGTCACCTTTGATGAAGTCGCTACCGCTTACTACGAACAAATCAAGGGGTTGGTAGAAGGGGGTGTAGACCTTTTACTGATAGAAACGATTTTCGATACCCTTAATGCCAAAGCCGCTATATATGCTATAAAAAGCTACTTCAAGGACACGGGGCAAAAAGAGTTACCCATCATGATCAGCGGCACCATTACCGATGCCAGCGGTCGTACCTTAAGTGGTCAAACGCTGGAAGCATTTTATGTATCGGTTATGCACGCACGTCCCTTAAGTATAGGATTGAATTGTGCCTTGGGTGCTCAGGACATGCGGGCACATATTGAGGAACTAAGTCAAATTTGTGCCTGCTATACGTCGGCTTATCCCAATGCGGGCCTTCCCAATGCCATGGGAGAATACGACGAGCAACCTTCAGAAACAGCTCATTTCATTGAAGAATGGGCCCAGAAGGGATTCGTCAATATTGTTGGCGGTTGTTGCGGAACTACTCCGGACCATATCCGCCATATAGCTGAAAGTGTAAAAACCATTGTTCCCAGGCCTTTACCCATTGTAGAAACAGCGCTCGCTTAAAACATGTCTGATCAAACTATTATAAGGCCATATCTAAGATTAAGTGGGCTGGAGCCCTTGGTGGTAAGGCCTATTACCAACTTTTTGAACATAGGGGAACGCACCAATGTTACTGGCTCAAAGAAGTTTGCCCGGTTGATCCGGGAAAACAATTATGAGGAGGCATTGAGCGTAGCACGTCAACAAGTGGAAAGTGGGGCCCAGATCCTGGACATCAACATGGATGACGCTTTGCTGGACGGGGAAAAAGCCATGGTCACCTACCTTAACCTGTTGCAGGCGGAGCCGGATATAGCCAAGATCCCCATCATGATAGACTCTTCAAAGTTCAGCATCATTGAAGCAGGTCTTAAATGCGTACAGGGAAAATGCATCGTCAATTCCATATCCCTGAAAGAGGGTGAAGAAAAATTCATACAACAGGCCTCTATTTGTCAGCGATATGGGGCAGCCGTTATCGTCATGGCCTTCGACGAAGCCGGGCAGGCCGATACGATGCGCAGGAAAGTAGACATCTCTGAGAGAGCCTATAAGATATTAACAGAACAGGTTGGATATGACCCACAGGACATCATCTTTGACCTGAACGTGTTTGCTATTGCCACGGGCATTGAAGAACACAACAACTACGCCGTTGACTTTATTGAGGCCATCAAAGAGATCAAACAAAAAATGCCTCTGACCAGGATCAGCGGTGGGGTATCTAACCTGTCCTTCTCTTTCAGGGGAAATGAAACCGTCCGGGAAGCCATGCACAGCGTATTCCTCTACTATGCCATCAAAGCAGGCATGGATATGGGGATCGTTAATGCTGGGCAGCTCATGGTATATGACGAAATTGAGCCCACACTAAGGCAACTCTGTGAAGACGTCATCCTCAATAAGGACCCACTGGGTACTGATAAATTGCTGGCCTTTGCCGAGACCGTAAAAGCAAAGGGCAAAACCGAAGTCAAGGACGAGGCCTGGAGGAACGGCGCTGTGGAAGAAAGGCTCAAACACGCCCTGGTCAATGGGATTACCGATTATATAGATCAGGACACCGAAGAGGCCAGGCAAAAATATCCCAAACCCCTTGACGTGATTGAGGGCCCATTGATGGCAGGTATGGACGTGGTGGGAGATCTGTTTGGAAGCGGTAAAATGTTCCTCCCGCAAGTGGTGAAAAGCGCCAGGGTCATGAAAAAATCTGTAGCCGTTCTAACGCCTTACATAGAGGCAGAAAAAGAAGCCCGCAGACAGCTATTGGCCGAATCCGGAGATAGTGGTGATGGTGCAGAAACGGGCAATGGAGCTGCCAAAATCCTGTTGGCTACGGTCAAAGGCGACGTACATGATATTGGAAAAAACATAGTGGGCGTTGTACTTGGCTGTAATGGCTATGACATCATTGACCTGGGGGTCATGGTACCTGCTGATAAAATACTGGAAACAGCCAAAAAAGAAAAGGTTGACATCATTGGCCTCAGTGGGTTGATTACACCTTCCCTCGATGAGATGGTACACGTGGCCAGGGAAATGAAAAGGCAGAACTTTCACGTACCCCTAATGATAGGTGGAGCTACCACTTCCAGAATGCATACCGCCGTAAAAATCGCTCCTGAATTTGACCACGGGGTAGTACATGTGCTGGATGCATCCAGAAGCGTTACCGTGGCTGGCTCCTTATTGAATAAAGATCAGAAAGATGGCTTCCTGCAAAACGTAAAAGGTGAGTATCAGAAGTTAAAAACTGACTTTACCAATAAGCGAACCGTAAAGCAATTCCTTTCCTATACGGATTCCCTGGATAACAAGGTTAAGATTGACTGGGCCAAGTTCAATCCCGTGAAACCAACCTTCATGGGCACCAAGACCTTTAATGGATATGACCTGGCACAGGTGGCCGAATACATCGATTGGGGCCCCTTTTTTATTGCCTGGGAACTGCATGGAAAATTTCCCCAGATTCTCTCAGATGCCGTTGTTGGCGTTGAGGCCACCCGCTTATACAACGATGCGCAGGGGATGTTGCAACAGATCATCCGGGAAAAATGGCTCAAACCAAGAGCAGTACTAGGATTCTGGCCAGCCAACTCCGACGGGAAGGATACCATTTATGTTCAAACCCAAGAAGGAGAAGTGAAGTTGGAATGCCTGCGTCAGCAAATCAAAAAAGCGCCTGGCCAACCCAACATTTCCCTTTGCGATTATATTGCTCCTTCCGAAACAGGAAAGCAAGATTATATAGGCGCCTTTGCGGTAACCATTGAGGGCATAGAGCCTCATTTAAAGCGATTCCAGGACGCCCACGATGATTACAATAAAATCACCCTCCAGGCCCTGGCGGATCGCCTCGCAGAGGCTTTTACCGAATTGCTGCACCAAAGGGTCCGGAAAGAGTTCTGGGGATATGCATCAGAAGAACATTTGAGCAATGAGCAACTGATTAAGGAAGAATATCTGGGAATCAGACCCGCTCCAGGTTATCCGGCCTGTCCGGATCATACCGAAAAATGGAAGTTGTTTCAAATGCTGAACGCCACTAAGGAAGCCGGCATCACCTTAACGGAATCCCTGGCTATGTATCCGGCTTCTTCCGTAAGTGGCTGGTACTTTGCCAACCCAGAAAGCAAGTACTTTGGCATTGGCAAAATAGAAAAGGACCAGGTCATAGACTATGCCGCCCGCAAAGAAATGCCGGTGGAGGAAGTGGAACGCTGGTTAAGGCCCAATCTGGATTACGATGCCTAAATTGCAGCACTAAAACCACCCTGTCTTATGCGGATCCTTACCTATAATGTGAACGGAGTACGCTCTGCCATGCAAAAAGGATTGCTCCAGTGGCTGGAGTCTGATCCGGCAGATATCGTTTGCCTTCAGGAAATCAAAGCGAATAAGGAAAACGTAGACTATGCCGCCATTGAGGCCCTGGGTTATCATACGTATTGGTTCAGCGCCCAAAAAAAAGGCTATAGCGGAGTCGCCGTATTTACCAAAATCCTTCCTGACCAGGTGTTCTATGGGACCGGGCATCCTCAGAGCGATGCAGAAGGAAGGGTGATCCGTCTGGATTTTGGGGACCGAACCCTGATCAACGCTTACTTCCCATCAGGTACTTCCGGAGAGGAGCGCCAGCAATATAAATATCAATGGCTGGATGAATTTTTTGCCTACCTGGGAGAATTACGCCAAACCAGGCCCAAAGTCATTGTTTGCGGGGATTATAATATTGCACATAAGGAAATCGATATCCACGACCCCAAGGGCAATAAAAATGCTACAGGTTTCTTGCCCGAAGAAAGAGCCTGGATGGACCGCTTATTCGCCGGTGGTTTCGTTGACTCTTTCCGCCATTTCCATACCGATCCACACCATTATAGCTGGTGGACCTTCAGGGCAAACGCCAGAAACAATAATAAAGGTTGGCGTATAGATTATATCAATGTTTCCGAAGATCTCCGCGACTCATTGGCTGGAGCCCGCATCCTGCCTGACATTACACATAGTGACCACTGCCCGGTTTTCCTTCAATTAACCGACTAACCATGATTATTTACAACATCACGTCTTTGGTGGATACCAGCGTTGCCGCCGAATGGCTGGAGTGGGTGGTCAACCTGCAAATTCCTGCAATCATGTCCAGTGGCTACTTTGAGCGTTACCAATTGGTAAGGGTGCTGGATGTGGATGAAACCCAGGGCCTCACTTATGCGGTACAATTTTATGCTGTCGACAGGGACGCATACGACCTTTATAGCCTGGTTCACGCCACAGCGCTGGAGAAAGCCTTCCAGGAGCTTTGGGGGGAAAAATGCCTCTCTTTCCGCTCCTTAATGGAAGTTGTGAAATAATTGTGGATAAGAAATGTAAATCATTTTTTCAATCGAAAAAATCAGTATATTCTTTTAAAACCCGCACCCACATTGATGTTCCGGGATAACGCTCGAAACCCTTATCTGTCAAGGGTTTCAGCGGACGACTCCCCCCTGTTTTTCCCGGAAATCCTCTACCCCCTCCGAATAAAACCCTTATACCATGCGGGTTATAGCGATTTAATCCGGCCTATATTTTACCGAAAAATATTTTGTTGAAATCAAAAACCGGTTATATTTGTTTGTAGTTAAAATTTACCCTACTATGAACAAAGCTGAATTAGTTGCTAAAATCGCCGAAGACGCCGGCATTACAAAGACCCAAGCCAATGCCTCTTTGGACTCTTTCGTAGAAGCTGTCACCAAAACCCTCAAAGGTGGTGGTAAAGTAACGCTCGTAGGTTTCGGAACTTTCTCCGTTACTAAACGCGCTGCTCGTAACGGTCGCAACCCCCAAACAGGTGCTGTGATCAAAATCAAAGCTAAGAAAGTGGCCAAATTCAAAGCCGGTAAAGAACTGGCTGCGAAATTATAGTTAGCCCTGGCCGATGGTTCTTCCCCAAAGCAGGTACACTTAAATGAAGTGCACCTGCTTTTTCTTTTGGTTAAAAGCGGTAAATTGCGTCCTGCCCCGTTGGGTGGGACATTTCAAACCGATAAAATATTTATATCATGGGAAGAGGAGACAAAAAAACAAAGAAGGGAAAAATCTTCAGAGGATCTTTCGGCAAATCCAGGTTGTCAAAAGCTAATAAGCATTCCAAGAAAGAAGTAAAGCCTGAGGCTTAAAGGGCCATCGGCGGAGCCGGCCGGTCAGCACGTATGCTAATCGGCGAGCCGCCTGGCCCGGCGTTTAAGGCGCCAGGCGTTCGATAACCCAGGCAGAGGCATTATCCTTCTGCCTGTGGTATACGATCCTATCGTGAAGGCGGCTGGGCCTTCCCTGCCAGAATTCCATACTCCGGGGTCTGACCCTATAGCCGCCCCAGTGGGCTGGTCTGGGAATAAGTTTGGCTCCGGCGTACTGAGCAGAAAGCTTGTCCACCTGGTTGTTCAGTACCTCCCGGTCATGGATGACCTGGCTTTGCGGTGAGGCTATAGCCCCGATCTGGCTTTTTAGTGGACGAGAATGAAAATAGTCGTCACTTTCTTTAGCACTTGTTCGCTCTACCGGACCACTGATGCGCACCTGTCTTTCCAATTCCTTCCAGAAGAAAACCAAGGTTGCCTGAGGATTTGCTTCCAGCTCTTTCCCCTTGGCACTATCATAATTGGTAAAGAACAAAAATCCATTTACATCATAACCTTTCAGGAGCACAATGCGGGCATCAGGATATCCATCCCCCGAAACAGTGGCCAGGGTCATGGCATTGACTTCATCGATCTGGGAGGATAAAGCCTCATTCCACCATAGGTCAAACTGGGAGATAGGGTCATCTGATATAGTGGATTCCGACAACTCCTTCAACTTATAGTCTTTTCGTATATCTGCAACAGGCAGCATTGAACTCATAAAACTATTTTTTATATAATAAATGCTAACCGATCATGAAATTCCTCCTTCCGTTCCTAGTGATCTTGTTACCAGCCACCGCATTAGTGGCTCAACCCACACCGTCCCCCGCCGCTTCAACTGCCGTTTTCCCTGCTGGTTCCACGCTTGCGTGGTACAAAGTTATGACAGGGTATATCGATAAGTACAGGGCCTCGGCTTATTTATTTTACAAAGGCGGAGCCATCACCGGCAACCTGTATTACAAGCCAGATGGAAGACCCCAACGCATAACCGGCACCCTGCACGGATCAAAAATGGACTTGTATACCGGAGGTGATGATAAAACCAAAGAATCATTTATTGGCTCCTTCTCCGGGTCCACCTTTAAGGGGATTTGGATTGCCTCCGGTGACCGAAAAACCTTCCGATTAAATTACTTCAGGAGGGACCCTCATTTTCTTGCCTTCAATTATGTATGGGTGAATGGAAGCCGGAAATTAAAAGGCCGGCCCAATCACCCATCCCGCAACCTGATCTATAATGCAAGTGCCGTATGGCCCGTTGACTCCACTCCCTTTTCGTTGTACCTCAGAAATGAAATCTTCAGCATAATGGGCGCCAACCCACCCAAGAGCAATAGCATTACCCGGGAGGTTAAAAGAAGTATGTCAGTATACCTAACAGATGCAGGCACACCCGACGAAGATGAAGCGGGCAAAGAGCACGATGCCCACCTCACCGTCCTTTACAATGATCAACGCATGCTGACCCTGGATCAAACATTCTATGATTACAGCGGGGGCGCCCACGGGCAAGGTGGAGACAACTACTATACTTACGAGATCCAAACCCAGGCCCGGATTCGTTTACCAGAAGTATTGGACACCATGCAATACCGGGAAGACATCAGCAGTTTGCTGGAAGCCCAATACCGGATCGACCACCAACTAGCTGAAGGAACGCCGCTCAGTACAGCAGGGGCCGACAGGGGTGTAAATCTTTTTCAGGACAATATACCCCTCACCAATAATTTTTATTTGACGGCTAAGGGAATCGGGTTTTCGTATCAACCCTACGAACTAGGCGCTTATGCCTTGGGGAATGTGGACATATTTCTCCCTTATACGGAAGTAATGCCTTACCTCCAGGCCCGTTTTAAAGACTGGATGAAGCTCAGGTAACCATTGCCTATCGCCGCCCCTTTAGGCGGTACCGCCGGCAACTATTTAACCAAAGTCCCGACATTATCACCGGTAACAACCCTTAAAAGGTTACCCGACTTGTTCATATCAAAAACAATGATGGGAAGGTTATTTTCCTGACAAAGTGTGAAAGCGGTCATATCCATCACCTTCAGGCTGCGGGAAATGACCTCAGAAAAAGAAATTTGCTCATACTTCTGGGCAGTGGGATCCTTTTCAGGATCGGCGGTATAAATGCCATCTACCCTGGTCCCTTTCAGGATTACATCGGCTTTAATTTCAATGGCCCTCAAAGAACCCGCGGTATCCGTAGTGAAATAAGGGTTACCAGTACCTGCGCCAAAGATAACCACCCTTCCTTTTTCCAGGTGACGGATAGCCCTGCGCCGAATATAAGGTTCCGCAATCTGTTCCATTTTAATGGCACTTTGGAGTCGGGTGTAGACCCCGATTTTCTCCAGTGCACTTTGCAACGCCATGCCATTGATGACAGTGGCCAGCATACCCATATAATCACCCTGGGCACGTTCAATACCGGTTTCCTGTTCATTCATGCCCCGGTAGATATTACCGCCGCCAATGACAATAGCCACCTGAACACCTAAGTCTGTAATCACTTTAATATCCTGAGCATAGAGGGCAATCACTTCGGGGTCTAACCCAAAACTCGCTTTGCCCTGTAGGGACTCTCCGGATAATTTAAGCAGAATGCGTTTGTATTTCGGGAGCATCTAGTAAGTATGATTAAAATGGGGAATAGTGTCGCGAAGATATGGAAAAACCCGACCTGTACGACAGGGCTACCCAGGGGCATAAAAGAAAGGGCCGCCCAATAAAGGACAGCCCTTTTAATTATCTCAAGTGCTTGCTTATCCCAACGCTACGCGCTGAAATGCAGTCACCTTCAGTTGAGCATCTACACTTTTCAGGTACTCAGCTACGCTCTTGGAGCTGTCCTTCACATAGGCCTGAGCCAGGAGGGTGCTTTCTTTAAAGAAAGCGTTCAGCTTACCGGCAGCGATTTTCTCAATCATCTCATCGGGTTTACCGGCCATTTTGGGGTCTTGCTTAATTTGCTCAACCACGATGGCTTTTTCCCTTTCGATAACATCGGCAGATACGGATTCAGGATCGATAGCTACTGGATTCATGGCAGCAATCTGCATAGCCACATCCCTACCAGCCTGAAGGGCTGCTTCTGAATGAACAGTAAGACCTACCAATACACCCATGCGATTAGCGCCATGGATATAGGCGGCTACCGCAGGAGCATCAATCCTTTCGAAACGGGTGATACCGATCTTTTCTCCGACTTTAGCAACCTGTTCGTTGATCTTGTCCGCTACCGTAATGGACTCATAAGGAGCGGCGTTAAGTTCTTCCAGGTTCTTTACATTCTTGGCAATGGCCAGGTCAATCAAGCTTTGGGCAAATGCTACGAAGTCAGCATTCTTTGCCACAAAGTCGGTTTCGCAAGCCAGGCAAAGTACGAAACCAGATTTTTGGTCGGCCGTTGTCTTTGCAATAACGGCTCCTTCTTTGGCTTCCCTGTCCTGACGCTTTGCAGCGACCTTCTGTCCCTGCTTGCGCAGCCAATCAATGGCCGCATCAAAATCCCCGCCGCTTTCGGTCAGGGCTTTACGACAATCCATCATCCCCGCACCAGTAGCCTGGCGCAGTTTATTAATATCCGAGGCTGTAATAGTTGCGCTCATATAATGACTTAAATATGTGTATGAAAATGCAGCGTGGAGGGTTCATTAGCGTCCACCTCCGCCACCCGGACGACGCTGTCCGCCGCCACCGCCGGCAGGTCCGCTGGTACGACGACGTTGTCCGCCGCCAGCACCGCCACCACCAGGTCCACCGGTGCTGTTACCACCGCGACCACGGCCGCCAGGTCCTCCACCAGTACCACTACGGCGGTTCCTGTCGCGTTCTTCTTCAGCACCCAATTCGAATTTGGGCTGATTGTCGGTTTCCTCTACCTCTTCTACTTCATCCGCCTTTTCAGCCTGCCTTTCGGCCAGACCTTCAGCGATA